>JBDOMX010000974.1:0-11688 GCA_039831615.1 Planctomycetaceae bacterium | reverse complement strand
CTGCGATCCGTTGCTGGATTGCGGTCGCCGCGATGCTGTTTTGTTTTGCCAATCCAGCGAAATCCCAGTTGACCATGGACAAGTTGACTGAGGCGCGGCAGCGTCTGGTTGATGAGGCGATTCAAGGAGAAGGGATTTCGAATGAGGCTGTTCTAAGCGCGATGAGAACTGTGCCACGGCACGAATTCGTTTTGCCCGGTGTTCGAGCGCGTTCTTATCGTGATGAAGCCCTGCCGATCGGCGCCGGACAAACAATTTCTCCGCCTTTCGTGGTCGCTTACATGACTGAGTCGCTGAATCCTCAGCCTGCCGACAAGGTCCTCGAGATAGGAACTGGCAGCGGATACCAGGCGGCGGTGCTGGCTGAAATCGTTGATGAAGTCTACTCGATTGAAATTGTGAAGAGTCTGGCGACATCGGCCACCAGACGGTTAAAACGCTTGGGCTATGACAACATTCATGTTCGAGCCGGCGATGGATATCAAGGCTGGCCGGAGCATGCGCCATTTGATCGGATCATTGTGACTTGTTCTCCCGAACAGGTTCCCGATCCATTGGTGGAGCAACTCAGGGAAGGTGGTACGATGATCGTGCCGATCGGCGAACGCTATCAGCAAACCTTCTACCTCTTCAGGAAGACAAACGGGCGGCTCGAACATGAACGGTTGATCTCAACATTGTTTGTGCCCATGACCGGCCTGTCAGAAGACCGTCGCCGCATTCTTCCGAATGCGGATCATCCCGAATTGGCCAACGGTGGATTCGAAGTTGACGAAAACGGCGACGACAACGCCGACGGATGGCATTATCAACGACGGTCAACCCTCATCGCTGCCAGTCCGGTACAAGGGAAGCAATTCATTCGCTTTGCCGCACACGAGGATGGAGAGGTCGCTCAGGCGTTGCAGGGAATGGCGGTGAACGGACGACTGCTGGGGACCGTCGATTTTTCCTGCTGGGCCCAGGCAATGGACATCGATCGCGGGTCAAACGGCGAAAGAGCCGGCATTGCAGTTCACTTCTATGACAGCAACCGTCGTGAATTGCCGGCGCAGCTCATTGCGCGCTGGAGTGGTACGTTTACCTGGAAACGGGTCCGTCGGCGGATTCCGATTCCAAAACAGGCGCGCGAGATGATCGTCCGCATCGGACTCAATGGAGCACCCGGCACACTGGATCTGGATGATCTCCGACTGGAAGTGTTCAGGCGTTCCCGATAACCGGTCACTGAAATCGTTGTGGTAATTTGGGAAGACAATGCTTCTTCTGCGGAAATAATCATTCCCGGTGATTCGATTGCCGATTCTGATGATGTCACTTGTATCAGTGTTCGTCGGCCATGCGCAAAGTTTGCCGGTTCACGCTGCGTGACCTGACGACAACGCTTCAGATCTGGACTCGATGTCATGGAACGGCTGACAACTTTGCTGGCTCTCGCACTCCTGTTGCCGGTTTCCAATTTGGCCGACGGGCAAACCACTACATTCACAGTAGCCGGCGATGTTGCCAATCCACGGACCCTGGTTCTTCAAGGACCGAGTGCCGATCAGCCAGTCTTTGTGAGTGATTTATTGCAGGACGCCGGAATTCAGGGCGACGGCAGCGCCGTCATCGTGCGTGGCGAGCCACCACAGCCGATCTGGAGCGAGTGGGTATCGGCAAGGATTGCCGGGCGGGGATCCCAACTGGCGAATGGTGATATAGTAATCTTTCATGGTGCTCCTGGTTCCGTAGCTGTTGACCGACACATTGTCGTTGTGGCCGGGTCAACGCGTGGCGTGGCGCAGCTGGCCGATGCCGGCAGCCATCTGGGAAACCTATTGGCTTCGCTTGGTGTCGCTGCTCCTGTGGGCATCGAGGTACCCATCATTCGCACGGTGAACGGCAGCGCAGTCAGGCAGACTGCGGGGTCTGACGACCTGCTCAACCATGGTGACGTCGTCTTGCTGACCGGCAGCAGCATGCTCAATTCAGTCGCGCAGGACCGGATCACGCAGCTGTTTGCCCAAATTGCAGAATCAGAAATGGCTCGTCCGTTCAGTTCACCAATTCAAACCGTTTCCGACGAACGACACGCCGACACTCCACGCGGTGTCCGCGAATCCGGTTGGCTTACGCTGCCACGCGTCGACTCCCAGGAGGGTGATCCGGCCGCTGAGACATCACAGATGCCTGTCATGCTGGCTGCGGTCGAAACGATTGTTCCGGCAGACAACAGTGGTACAGCTCCAGAAACTACTGGTGTGGCGCCAGATGGAGATTTGCTTCCCGACGATCCGGTAGCAGCCAGTGTGTCTCCACTGTGGAATGGTGTCTTTGTTTTTGGTCTCCTCGGTTCCATAATGCTGATCCTGACTGGATGGCTCAAAACTCACCGGGAAAACGCCGCGTTGAAACCACAGCCGGCCGAATCAAAAAACAGCCTGCAGCCGCCACGGGAGATTCCAGCTGCAACGGATTCTATGGCGTCCTCCTGGGAGGCCGGCGATCGAATTCAATCTGCGATGCTGACGTCAGAACTCACAACGCTGCCAGAATCCGGTCAAGCGGTCGCGGGACAGCCGAGCGAAGCTGTTTTCACGACCGAGACTGCGGCAGTTTCGCCAGATCCGTCGCAAATACACCGTGGCACGGCTGTTTCCGATCGACTGGTTGAAGATCAGGAGTGGTTCGGCGCAAACTGGCGCAGCCATGGTGCCCATACCTCAGTTTTCGAGTCACTCCCGGATATCATTCCGGCGAATAGTGACACTTCGGAGGGCAATCAGGCGGCTGCCACGGCAGCGACACAATCCAGTGAGGCCGACGCTGAAACGCGGCCAACAGCTGCCAACGACCTCGAGGATTTGCTCCAGAATCGGCTGCCAGTCGAACTCCAGCAGGCCGACCTGCCGTATCGTGTTACGTTGTTTGGGCGCCCGGCAGGCCCTCGCCGACTCAGAATTGACGCGGCCCATTCGCAGATTGCGGCTCCCCGTTTTTTGACGGAAGGTCGATCCCGTCAAGCGTCTTCTCAAAAGGACATTCCTGATTCAGATGACCATGATCGTCAGGATGCCGCGTCGCTGGATCGCGCACTGAATTCACTTCATGAACAGGGTCACTGATGATTACTGCGATCGACTTTGGCTGCCATGCTATTCGCTCAGCGTTTCGCGAAAGCGTTGCCGGCGCGCCGGTCAGGATGTTCTCGGAGAAATCTGAGTATATTACCCTGCCGAATATCCCTCGCTATCAGCAGTTGCTGGATGCGCAGAACGTATCTCGGGCAGTATGTGAAGATACTCTGGCTGTCTACGGGAACCAGGCGGCCCGGTCACGATGGTTGAGCCGACTACCGTCGGCGAGTCTGTTCAACGGCGGGGCCGTACCTTCGGACGATCCGCCTGCGCGACAGATGCTCGACCTGATCTGCACTGCGATTCTGCCGAAACCGGACGCCGGTCTGAACCTGTGTGTCTTCTCGGTGCCCGGCAGTGAACGGCGCGCCGATAGCCGTACATTCCTGTCGCGTTTGATTCGGATGCGAGGATATGAACCGATGGCGGTTCAGGCCGGTGAGGTGGTCGTGCTGGCAGAAGGCAGTGATACGTCGTTCACCGGGATTTCGGTGGTGGTCGGGGCAGAGACATCGGAAGTGAGTGTTTCCCGACTGGGTGTCTCGCTGGCATCCACCATTATCCCTGTCGGGGGCGACTGGATTGATATCGAACTGGCGCGCCAATTTCAGATTCAGGTCTTTGACGAGGATGGAGGCGCCTGGTTGGATTTGGAAACCGTTCGAGAGTGGAAGCACAATCCAGATCGGAATCTGCAGAACTCTGTCGGAGAACGTGAGAAAGTCCTGACGAGGCTCTACGGTGCCATACTGGACAGGATTGCTCAGGCTGCTCACCGCCTGTTATGTCAGCCGAACGTCCAGTCCATCATTGAAAGAGAACGGCTCAATGTGATCTGCTGCGGCGGCGCCACTCGCATTTCCGGATTTCCGAGTGCGCTGACAGAGCGATTTGTCGACCACGATCTTGTCGACCGAGTGCAGTCCGTGCGGACTGTCGATGATCCGGAGTTGACAGTTGTGCGGGGGTTATTGATTTCCGGAGAGCTGGAATCACGTTGTCGCCGTCATTCACCAGTCGCTGCGTGATCAGCTGTGTGGAGCACCGAGCCAACGGGCAGGTGTCCGGAGGCTCCCACCTGCCTGCACCCGGCTGCCATTATGCTTCCACCGCTGCAACATCACCGGCAATGGCGAGGACACGTTGCCGTAGTCCCGCAGCATCCAACCGCAGGTCTTCCAGCAGTTCCGCCCGATCGCCGTGTTCAATGAAGCTGTCCGGAACTGCGGCAACGTGAACGCGTTCAGTTGAAACGCCGGCAGCGTTCGCAGTTTCCAGTACAGCACTGCCGAATCCACCCACCGCAGTGTTTTCTTCCAGTGTCATGACAAATCCAGTTTCCAGGGCCCGGGTGACTGTTTCGGTATCGACTGGTTTAACGAACCGTGCGTTGATAATGCCCACATCCAGGCCGTCCTGCTGCAATTGATCGGACGCCTTGACGGCTTCATGCAGCAGTGTTCCACAGGCCAAAATATTTCCGTCGCTGCCCCACCGGATCACTTCAGCTTTACCCAGTTCAATCGCCGTCACTTCCCGATCGACCGTCTGAGCCTCCGCTTTTGGATAGCGGATCGATATCGGGCCGTCGTGCTGCAGGGCAAATTCCAGCATGGGTGCGATATCTTCTCGATCGCCCGGAGCCATTACGACGATGTTGGGAAAGACTCGCATGTAAGAATTGTCGAACACGCCATGGTGAGTTGGACCGTCCGGTCCGCACAGCCCCGCACGGTCCATGCAGAAGATCACCGGAAGATTCTGCAGAGCGACTTCCTGAAAAATCTGGTCAAAACTGCGTTGCAGGAACGTGCTGTATATGTCGACGATTGGCTTCATACCCGCCTTGGCCATACCGGCCGCAAATGCCACCGCGTGACCTTCGCAAATGCCCGTGTCAAAGAATCGATCAGGGAAGTCGTCTCGCAGGTTTTCCAGTTTGTTTCCTGCACACATTGCGGCCGTGAGCACACAAACCCGGGAGTCCCTGCTCATGGCATTGTGAATCGCCCCTGACACCACGTTGGTGTATGCTTCAGTGGACGACGTGTGAACAGGAACGATCTCGTTGTTTTCATCCCGTTGGAACGGTGCCGGCGTGTGAAATTTGACCGGGTCCTGGCAGGCCGGCTCAAATCCGTGCCCTTTTTCTGTCAATACATGCAACAGGACAGGACCTTTGATGTCCCTGACCAGATTCATGTATCGCCGCAGAGATGAGATATCGTGGCCATCGACCGGGCCAATGTAGCGGAAACCGAGTTCCTCAAAGAGCATCCCGCCGTGAAGGAATGTCTTCACGGCGTCTTTGAATTGTCCCAGAACATTTTCGAATGATTCACCGACGACCGGTACTTTGTTCAGCAGCCACGAAACATCGCGTTTTAGTCCGTTGTAAAATGGTGCAACCCGGGCTCGGTCCAGATAGCTTGCAATGCCCCCCACGCGAGGGCAGATGCCCATCTTGTTGTCGTTGAGAATTACCAGCAGGTCCTTTTTCAGGCCCGCTGCGTTATTCATCGCTTCGAAGACGATGCCGGAGGGAAGCGCGCCGTCGCCAATCACGGCGACTGATTTTCGTTCATCTGCTGAGATCAAATCGTCAGCCGTCTTGAGCCCGAGAACAGTTGACACGCTGCTCCCTGCGTGCCCGGTGACAAACAGGTCATAATCGCTTTCGGCCGGATTCGGATATCCCATCAGTCCGCCGCGGCGACGGATTGATTCCATCTGGTGAAAGCGGCCGGTTACCAGCTTATGTGGATAGATCTGGTGACCGGTGTCCCAGATGAGCCGGTCTTTGGAAAAGTCGAACACCTGGTGCAGGGCGATGCACAATTCCACGACACCCAGGTTACTGGCGAAGTGAGCAGCGCGGTCCGCGACGACGGTCAGCAATGCTTCACGGATTTCGTCCGCCAGCTGGTTCAGCTGTGTATCATCCAATGCCTGCAGTTGGGCGGGAGACTCAATTTCACTGAGAATCTCAAATGACATCAGTGATCTCTTTCAATAATAAACCGAGCCAGCTGACGCAGCGGCTCCGCTCGTTCATTAAAAATCGATAGACACTCACACGCCTCGCTGACGAGTTCCGTGGCTTTGCGACGACTCCCCTCAACACCCAGCAGACGGGGATACGTGAGCTTCCCCAGTTCATGGTCCCGTCCGGTTTCTTTTCCCAGCCTGGTGCCGTTTCCAGTGACGTCCAGCAGGTCATCTGCGATCTGAAACGCCAGCCCGCAACATTCACCGTAGTTTCGCAATCGCCGCCGGACGTCAGCGTTTGCCTGAACCACAGCGGCTCCCAATTCCAAAGACGCTCTGATCAAGGCACCGGTCTTCATGCGGTGAATCTGCATGAGTTGTTGTACGCCGCGCGAATCGTGGTCGCTGGAATGTTCCACGGACGGATTGGAATTCGGTGATATTCTACTGTCCGCAAATCCAGCGGAAAATGCACTGTTGAAGTTGGTTTCCTCTGCATCTGCTGACGTCTCAACGCCGGGAAATTGTCCACGTTCGGCAATTAAGTCAAGGATCTGCCCGCCAACCATGCCGGACCCACCGGCAGCCGCCGACAGGATTCGGACGCAATCGGCGGTGATTTCGGGTGCTGAAGTTGACGTCGCCAGCGACGAAAAAGCATGGGTCAATAATGTGTCACCTGCCAGGATGGCCAGCGCCTCACCAAAAACAATATGACTCGTGGGAAGCCCTCGACGGAGAGCATCATTGTCCATTGCCGGCAGATCATCGTGTATCAGCGAATACGTGTGGACCATTTCAACAGCACAGGCTGGCAGCAGCCCCTCGTCAGGATCGCCCTCACACAGATCGACTGCCATCAACACGAGGACCGGCCGCAGACGTTTTCCGGGAGCTGTCAGGCTGTAAACCACTGCCTGTCTCAGAGGATCCGGAATGGCGACGTCCTGGAACTGTTCAAGCAACCGCGCATCAACGCGCTTACGCAGTGCTGCGTAATACGTTTGATACTCTTGCTGCATCGAAACTACCGGGAAATCGCGTAACCTGGATCGCTACTCCGACCGGACCAGATGGTTCGTCGGAGTGTGATGTTGAAGCAGAAGCGGCGAGAGTGTCGATCCTGCCACAGGAATGACTCCACAACCGCTATGTTGACAGCCTTCGTGGCGTTGCACCAGCGGGCATTTCATTGAATGCAACGCAATGCCGGAATTACCTGGCCCATTCTCACTCGCCCGCCGCGATTTGGCCGGCGATCGCACATGCCTGCAGGAATTCGGGGATATTCAGTCGTTCGTTCACGGTATGAATGTCGTGCTGCCCACATCCCATCGTCACGGTGGGGAATCCATGTGCTGTCATCCAGTTGGCATCCAGTCCACCCTTGCACGACGAGATATTCGGTGACAATCCGACCTGTTTCAGCGCCAGGACGGCTGCTTGAACACTGTCTGACTCAGGAGAAATCCTGAATCCGTCGTATCTTGTATCTTCTTCGACCGACAGCTGCGCAGTTTGTCCATGATTGTTCCTGACCTGGTTGACGGCCCGCGCAAACGCCTTATGAAATTCACGTACAATTCGACCGCGAAATTCTGCGCTGTGACTACGTGCTTCAGCTTCCAGAACAAGGTCAGGCATGACGACATTCGTCGCGGCACCCCCCTGAATTGCTCCGATGTTGCTGGTACCCTGTCGATTTCCTTTCACCACCAGTCCATGCCAGCCGTGCTCCTCGAGATCGGCCACCGCCAGCGCTGCGACAACAGCCGCGTTCACTCCGTCATCCGGATGGACGCCCGCATGACTCGCGATCCCGTCGATCTTCACCGTCAGATTGGTCGCTCCAACAGCCCCAATGATTAAATCAGTCGGATCGCGCCCGTCCCAGTTGAAGCAGAGATGCGGCCGTCCGAGTTTGCTGGTCGTCAGGTAACGTGCCCCGCCCAGACCGATCTCTTCCTGAACCGTAAACAACAGAGTGAGCGGAGGGAACCTGGCCTTCCGTTCGAGCAAGTCCAGGACCGTCGTCAACACGACGGCACAGCCCGCACGATCATCAGCGCCCAGTGCAGTCGTCGCGGACTTCGGACGAATCCAGTTTCCTTCCCGAATGGGTTCGCTGTCCACGGCCAGTGGGACGGTATCCATGTGAGCCATCAGCAGACGCCGCGGACCTCGTCGTGTGCCTCTCAGTTTGACAATGAGATTGCCCGTCTCACCTCCGATCGGGCTGCGCCGATGTGCCGTATCGACGACAATTGCTGACGAGGGCACGCCAGCCGATTCCAGGATTGACCTGATGTACTGGCTGACATGCGTCTCGCCTCCGCTCCCTCCGCGAATCGCGATCAGTTGCATGACAAGATCTATTGCAGCAGATTCATCGATGTTCATCATAGAAGGCGTCACCGTTGTGAGTCCGTACTTTCGTACGCTGTGTATTCCTGCCGTTTCGGATCAGGCACGCTGTCGTGCCAGTATTTCACTGTCCACCTGTCCCCAGTGCCACAATTGCCAGGCCGTTCCGACCGCCAGCGTGGTCAGACCAGCAGCCAAAAACATCTGCGGATAGCCGGCTCGATCGAACATGGTGAGGTCGATGATATGGCCCAGTAACGGCGCCGAAATTGCGGTTCCAAGATCCATAAAGCCCAGTGTGAGGTTCGTGCCACTGCCGCGATACCTCGCCGGGAACCGACCCGATCCCAGCGAAACGATTGACGGAAACAATAAAGCATGGCCGAGGCCGCAGATGATCGCTGAGACGGTCAGATGCCATGCCTGAGTCGCCGGAATAATCGTCAGCAATCCAGTTCCCTGAGCCATGAGGCCAACGGTGATCAGTCGATAACGCCCCACCTTTTGGCTGAGTTGTGCCGTCACGATTCGCAGGGCAAACGCCGACAGCGCATAAGCCGTCCAGAAGCCAGAAATCCCTCCCAGTCCTGCGTACCGGTTGAAGCGAACCAGATAGAGACTTGGCACCGTGAACACGAGCCCGGTCACCATTGCGACCAGCACGACTGGTCCTGGCCAGTACGATTTCATCATCCGCAGCAATGACGGTCGAATTTCGTGCCGAGGTTGGGGGATCCCTTTTGTCACAATCAGTGCCAGCCCCAGGTAGGCTGTGTTGCAGGCCATGACAACAAGAAATCCAAATCGAAAATAGATTTCATTTCCATCGTTCAGCCACTTGAGTCCATCGACGAGCTGCGTGCCGAGAATCATGCCGACAAAACCACTGCTGCCCAGCAATCCAAGAAATTCTGTGCGGCGATGTTCGGCTACGCAGGCCTGGATGTGAAAAGCGCTGCACGTGAACATGCCGGAGACTCCAACGGCATACAGAATGCGTCCGGCATAAAGCACGGGTGACACGGTCGATACCATGGCAAAGACGGTGCTGCCGGCAAGAGTGGAAAGTCCCATGGCAATCCAAACCCGACGAACACCGAAGCGATCGATTGTTTGCCCCAGCAACAGTCGTGAAATAATGGCGGCAAAGAGTCCGGTTTGAATGATGCGTCCAGGCAGTGCCTCCTGGTAGGCCGCCGCCGTTCCGACATCGTTCGACGTCGCTAACCAGGCGACCCAGTCGGCGAAGATGAAGATCGCCGCGTTGGCCGTGACGAGCAGGAAATTGGCGAGCCAGGCACAAATGAACAAGGGATCAGCCAGGCGTTCGACCTGTTGCGGTGCGACCGTACGAGGTGCGGTCACCGTTGCCGTTTGGGAACGCGGGCTGGCGGCACGTCGTCGTGCAGCAGTGTTTACGGCAGAAGAATCGGAGTCTCTATCCACCGAAGGCTCCATACCGGCGAACGCCGTAATGAAACGCCAGACGATTTGCGATGAGTAGTACGACGAGCCATGTCGCCTGGATTCCAAGTTCGGCTGGAAGGTCGGCTTCAGGGATTTTTCCCAGCAGAATGGCTGCCGGGAAGTAAGCCAGATACTTCAGCGGAAGGTAGTGGACCCACGGAATCCAGTCCTGAATCCATTCCAGCGGAATCATGTGTCCCGAGAGAAAATAGTTGAGCATCATGTATATGAAGATCAACGAGCTGACCTCCAGGAACCAAAACGCGATCAATCCGATGAGAGATTCGATCAGGAATCCGATGCCGAACGCAAACAGCAGCGATGCCACGAACGCCGCCATCACACTGCCGGAGGGCCAGCTGGGCAAATAGCTGCGGCACAGCCAAAACACCAGGAAAAACGGGCCGATGGCGACGGCATAGTAAACGAGCTTATGCGCGATGCGGTGCCAGAAGAGATAGTCAAGCATGTCGACCGGCTGCAGCAGGTATTTGCGGACCGATCCGTTACGGATAGATTCTGCAATGCCGGTCGCCAGCCCCGGCATGCTGGAAAACGCGCGAGCCACCATGACCAGCAGAAAATAAGCCACCATGTCGGCGTAGCGGTAGCGCTGCAGTTCTTGTGTCGGTTGATCAGCGGGGAAGATAGCGCCCCACAGGAAAATCTGCGTCACGATCGGCAGGAAACGTACCAGCGTCGCGAAAGCGAAGTCACCTCGATAGACGAGGCGTTCTTCCATCGCAGTGCGCAAGATGAGCCACTTCAGTCGAATCCACCAACACAGTGAATCTTGAAATGACCATGTTTCGGGGGGATTGTCGGTCCGATTAGGCGCCGTCATCACCGTTCCTGTTCTCCGACGAAAACAATTCGGCAATCACGTCTTCCAGAGGGCGTTCGGAAACGCTGACGTCATCGACATTGTAGCGGGCCAGCATGCGCGAAAGGGAGTCCGAAACATCCTGCCTGGGGATCTGCAGCCGAACCACCGGTGGTCTGTGTTCAAGGACATCACCGAACTGTTCAATGTCACCGGGGATATTCCCATTGGCAAACTGCAGCTCTACGACCTTGTGCTGGCTGAACCGATCGCCGATCTCAGACACAGGTCCGTCGTGAATCACGGAACCTCGATTGATGACGACGGCCCGATCGCACAACGCTTCGATATCCTGCATGTAGTGGCTCGTCAAGATCACGGTGATTCGCTGCTCAGCCTGATAGGAACGGAGAAACTTCTGAACGTTTCTTTGACTAATGACATCCAAACCAATTGTAGGTTCATCCAGAAACAATACGTCCGGTCGGTGGAGCAGGGCGGCGATCAGCTCCATTCTCATCCGCTCGCCGAGTGAAAGCTCACGTACTGGTTGAGCAATCAAGTCCCTGACATCCATCAGGGACGTCAATTCATCCATCCGCTGGCGATAGTCGTGGTCAGGGATACGATAGATTTCTTTGTGCAGTCGAAAGGATTCCTGAGCCGGCAGATCCCACCAGAGTTGTTCTTTCTGGCCGGTCACCAGTGAGAATCGCCTGCGGTAGGCGTTTTCACGTTTCCACGGAATGTGGCCCATCACTCTGGCGGTTCCGGATGTGGGGACAATCAGACCCGACAGCAGTTTGAGCGTCGTTGTTTTGCCAGCGCCGTTGGGACCCAGAAACGCCAGCATTTCGCCTTGTTCAATTTGAAAGCTGACGTCCCTGACCGCATGCACTTCACGATGTTCCCGATGGAACAGACCTC
>JBDOMX010000474.1:0-2647 GCA_039831615.1 Planctomycetaceae bacterium | reverse complement strand
GACTTCTTGCCTTGAGAGTCTTGCCATGAGGGTCCGTCTTTCGGGGAGTTCAAAAGCTCGCCCACTACAAACGCGGTGCATCGCAATGAAAGTGCTTCCGGTATAGCAATGGGGCATTCACTCGGCAAGAGGATGGATGGGCAGACCATCTCTCGCCGGTTTCTACCATTTGCCGTCGAGTCTCGATCGGCAATTTATTTCGTTGCGTCGCGAACCATCTGCTGGTGAAAAAATCTCCAAACCAGTCGATGGATTCCACCTTCTTCGCGTTCAAAGCCTCCGTGACCGAAGTTGCGCATCCGATAGTGCACAACGACTGCATCACTCGGACCACCCAGATAGGAAAATCTCTGGTTTCCATCGGCTGTTTCAGAAACTTCAGGGGGGCTTTTAATGCCGTTGTGACGGGCCCATATTTGCGAACTGATCTCGGCCGGTAGGAACAAATGGCCGGTCGGTGAATCGCCACCATCGTAAGGAATAATCGGATCCCGATCGCCACTAACCTGCAGCACGGAAACCGCTGGAGTTTCATCGCCCGGTAGATTTAACGCCGTCAGTTGCGTGACGATCGCAGCAATCGCAAGAAAGTGGTCCGTTTCGATGGCCAATTTGTGCGCCATGCCTGCCCCGTTGGAGACGCCCATCGCAAACATCGTATCGGTATCTAGCTGTTTGTATCTGGCGAGTTCTTGGATGACTGCCGTCACGAAAGTGACATCATCTGCAGTCGATGCTTCCTCGCCCAGATTCCAACTTCGTCGATAGCCCTGTGGATAAACGCCAACGAACGCACCCCGATTGATGAACGGTTGCAGTTCTCGAAGAAAGTCTCTGTGACGCCCCCCGTTTCCATGAAGGGCAAGTAGGACAGGATAGCGATCTGATGAATCGATGGAGCGTGGCGCGTGGATCAGTACTTCTCGCTCAATCGTCCTTCCTCCAATCTTTTGTGGGATCGCAATCCGCGTTACACCGGCAGGGAGATTTTCCCGTGCTGCGCTGATAGCGTGAATCCGAGCACGATTAAAGGATGAGCCAGCATCTTTGGGCCCTTGCACCGGGAGCACACGAGGAAGCGTTGCGGGTCTTATCTGGCTCGGCATCGAAGCCTGTTTGAGTTGACCGTACGCTCGTGCCGTGTCCGCTAAGAATGCAGAGAAAACAATAGCTGCCCACAGCGATTGAGAAAGAGCGACAGGCATTTTTTCTGGTTTCTCACTGCGCGTTCATTTTGCTGCGACGATCCACCGGTTCGCGGAGCGTCGCTTTCAAATAATCTCGATTCATTTGAGAAATGAAGTTGATGCTGATTTCTTTAGGGCATTGCGCCTCACACTCGGCATAGTTTCGGCAAGCACCAAAGCCTTCTTTGTCCATCTGGTCGACCATTTGTTTCACTCGGCCGTAACGCTCCGGTTGCCCCTGTGGCAGCAGGGCCAAATGCGACACTTTGGCCGAGGTGTAAAGCATAGCAGAGCCGTTGGGGCATGCAGCCACGCACGCGCCACATCCGATGCAGGTGGCGGCGTCGAGCGCTTGTTCGGCACGTTCCGGATCAATCGGTATCGAGTTCGGCTCGGGTTTCGGTCCCGAGTGCAAGGTGACGTAGCCGCCCGATTGCATGATTCTGTCAAAGGCCGAACGATCCACAATCAGATCGCGAACCACCGGAAATGCGGCGGACCGCCACGGCTCGATCGTAATCACGTCCCCGTCCTGATAATGGCGCATGTAAAGTTGGCAGGTGGTGGTTCCGGCGGCATCGTGGCCGGTCTGCTCACGCACGGCATCGCAACGCCACACGTGGCAGACGAAGCACTTCGGCGACAGGAAGCAGGAGATACAGCTGGGGCAGAGCTACTTCACAAAGAGTTCATCGCACCTGTGCTCGCGGGGGAACGAATCGCCGCTCTGGGCGTTACTGAACCCGACGGCGGATCCGATGTCGCCCGACTGCGGACCCGCGCCATCCGCGACGGTGATGATTTTCTGATTACCGGTGCAAAGACTTACATCACCTCAGCAGCTAGAGCTGATCATGTGGTGGTTGCTGCTCGGACTGGGGGTGACGGCGCTAGCGGAATCTCACTCATTGTGGTGCCCACTGACGCCCCAGGGTTCAACGTCGTCCGCAAACTGGACAAGATGGGGTGGCGTTGCAGCGACACCGCCGAGTTGTCGCTCGACAATGTTCGTGTACCGGCGACGCACGTCCTTGGCGCGGAACAAGGTTTCGCATCGCTTGCGCGGCACTTCGTCACTGAACGGCTCACTTTGGCAGCGACCGGTTATGCCACGGGACAGCGTTGTCTGGATTTGGCACGTGAGTGGACAAATCAACGGGAGACCTTCGGCCGGGCACTGTCATCTCGACAGGTGGTGCGACACATGTTGGCTGAGATGCACCGACAAGTGGACACAGCGCGCGTATATACCCGGGCTGTGGCCGCCAGCCATGCCGCTGGACGAGAAGATCCACTGTCCGCAGTTATGGCGAAGCAAACGGGCGTGGAGTCAGGTGAATTCGCGGCAGATCGGGCGGTGCAGCTTTTCGGTGGGGCTGGTTACATGACGGGTACCGAAGTGGAGATGCACTACCGCGACGTTCGCATCTTGGGAATTGGTGGCGGATCCACCGAAGTCG
>JBDOMX010000541.1:0-11712 GCA_039831615.1 Planctomycetaceae bacterium | reverse complement strand
GACATCACGGTCACTGGGGTGGTTACCGCCACTGGCGTCGATAAGACTGTCTGAGTGATTCAACTGTCACAGCAACCAGCACCCCGGCCACGTCAGCCGGGGTGCTTTTTTATGTCCCGCTGATCCTGTCACCGCAGCTCCAGTTGGCGGCGAACCCGTTCCAGCAGTCCGTCGCTTACAGATCCGAACGACGTCAAATCAAACTGCCGGTCTGTCGGTCCTGTGTGCTCAATTTTCACGAGCAGGTGGTCATTCGGAATGATCTCCGCCACACGATCGGCCCATTCCACAAGGCAAATCTGCTCAGGATCAAGCAGGAGTTCTTCCGCACCCAGGGCAAGAAACTCGTCCTTGTCGGCCAGCCGATACGTATCAAAATGGCAAACAGGCCATCGAGGTCCCCGATACTGTTGCATGAGCACAAACGTGGGACTGGTGACTTCAGTCGGATTGATGCCGAGACCTGCGCAGAATGCTTTCACAAATCGGGTTTTTCCCGCTCCCAGCTGTCCGTGCAGCGCAACCGTCAGTCCTGTTTTCACAGACATGGCGCACGTAGCAGCGAAGTGGTCGGTCATGACCTCTGACTGGCTGTGGAATGTAAGTCTGGACGGCATCTGGTCTGTCGCGAGCAGCTAAAACGGCATGTCCCCGTCGCCACTGTCACCCGGAAAGTCTTCGACGTCATCGTCGTCTTCAGCGTCCGGGTGCAGTGGATCGTCCGGGTTGAAAAAGAAGTCTCCCAATCCCATGGGGACGATATTTCCACCGAGTGACTGACTCCTGCGTTCAGCGAGAGCCTCGAGATCACCCGCGTCTTCCCCGAGGCACTTTTCAAGTGCCTCCCTCCAGGCGTCGTCACGTGCCACCGGATGTTCCGGATTCTGAGCCAGCCGCTTAATCGCGAATCTCAGCAGGTTCATGCCGTCCCGAGTGCTGAAGTCGAGGTTGAGCGTGTGTGCCTGGTGCAGAAAATCCACCGTGAGACTCAGCATCTGATCGTCAGCGAACGGCAAATGATACTTAAGGATTGCCATTTCGTCGTCGCGGTTGGGGTGTCCGAGACTCAACGTGGGTTGCAGGCGACTGAGGATGTAATCGGGAATCTCAAACGTCGAAGCGTCTTCATTCATGGTGACGGCACACCGAAAATCCGGATGTGCGTGAATGGTGACACCAGCAACGATGGACTCCACGTAGCGGCGATGGTCGAGCAGCGGTGCGAGACTGGCCCAGGACTTTTCATTCATCCGATTGCCCTCATCCAGCACGCAGATTCCGCCCTGAATCATGGCAGTCACCATCGCTGACGCGTGGTAGGCGATTTTACCGCTTTCGGCCAGCACGGGTGTCACCAGCAAATCTTCCGGCCGCGTGTCGGCTGTACACTGATAGATGTGCAGGTCCTGCCCGCGTGTCCTGGCTCCGGAAATGGCCAGGGTTGTCTTGCCGATCCCCGGCGTTCCGGTGATTCGCGGCGTGAGCGGCAGGTCGCGTTCATCAACGACAAGCCAGCAGGCCAGGAGTTGCTGCAGGACTTCGTTCTGCCCGATCCACTCACCTGAAGTCTTATCGGGAGTCGAGAGATGCAGGGAAATACCGTCAATATCGTGAATGTCAGCCATGATGAATTCAACGGAGTCATAGTGAAAGGTGGTTGGTACAGGTCGGCTCGGACGGATTGAGAAGTCCGCACGGGCACGGGCACACACGGTGCGGATCCTGCCACTTGCAGGATCCGCAATTGCTGTCACCAGGAATGTATCTCAGCCTGTCTATGGTTTCATGTCAGTGGAATGAGTCCAGCGTTTGACATCAAGGATTCGGATCCGTACCGTCTTGACCGCACTTCTATCAGCCGGTGGCAGGGTTTCCGCACTCGTCGAATCCTCGACCAGCCTCATTTCGATTTTTCGCCACTCCGCACTCAGGGAGATCATGTCGATGGCTCGTACTGTAACGCTGTTTACCGGCCAGTGGGCCGACCTGCCGCTGGAAACACTGTGCAGAAAAGCCAAAGAATTTGGTTACGATGGACTGGAACTCGCCTGTTGGGGTGATCATTTTGAGGTTGATCAGGCACTGTCGGACGACAGTTATTGTCAGAAAAAACGCGATCTGCTCGACAAATTTGAGCTGAAGCTGTTCGCGATTTCCAATCATCTTGTTGGTCAGGCCGTTCTTGACAACGTCGACCAGCGGCATCAATCGATTGTTCCCGACTACGTCTGGGGCGATGGTGATGCGGATGGCGTGACCGCACGTGCCATCGAAGAAATGAAGAATACGGCCCGAGCGGCTCAGAAGCTGGGTGTCAGCGTCGTCAACGGTTTTACGGGCTCAAGCATCTGGCACCTGCTCTATGATTTCCCACCGACGCCCCGGGAAATGATCGATGCTGGTTTTGATTTGCTGGCGGAGCGCTGGAATCCGATTTTGGACGTGTTCCAGGAATGTGGCATCAAGTTTGCGCTGGAAGTTCATCCGACAGAAATTGCCTTCGACATTTATTCGGCTCAGCGTGCTCTTGAGGCGCTGAATCACCGCGAAGAGTTCGGGTTCAATTTTGACCCCAGTCATCTTCTCTGGCAGGGCGTCGATCCGGTCGAGTTTCTGCGCCACTTCCCGGACCGCATCTATCACGTTCATATGAAAGATGCCTCCGTGACGTTGAACGGACGCACCGGGATTCTGTCGAGCCACCTGCCGTGGGGTGACAATCGACGAGGCTGGGACTTCCGCAGCGTCGGACGTGGCGGGGTGCGGTTTGAAGAGATCATCCGAGAACTCAACGTGATTGAATACAGCGGCCCGCTGTCGGTCGAATGGGAAGACATTGGCATGAATCGCGACCAGGGTGCAGCGGAGGCGGCACAATTCTGCAAGAACGTCGATTTCGAACCATCAGGTCGCGCATTTGACGACGCGTTTGGCGAGTAGACAGTGTCGCCGTTCTGACCAGGACTCACTCCGGCTGCTCGTGGCAGGTGGGGTGATGTTGTATCGGAGCCGAAGGATCAATGAATCAGGATCCTGTGCGAGTCAGTCAGGTGCACTGGACCCGGGTGTTCCCGATGCTCCGTCTGCTCCAGGCAGCATCGCTGGGTTGCGGTCTGTCTGCGTTTTCACTGGCGTACACCTGCCTGCTGGTGAGCTGGACGGGCGCCAGCCTTGCCAATCATCTCCTCTCGGACGGATCGATTACCGCGGTCTGCGAGTTTCCCTGGCAGGAATATGCGCAACTTCAGGGAACCCTGGATCCCCAGGTCGATCAGCAAATGGACCTGCAGACAACACCTGTGCTGCCGGCACCGGTGAGCAGTCTGGCAGCATCTTCGTCTCAAACATTGTTTGCCGACAGGTTGCCAATCCTGTCTCGTCCGCTGCCGCAGGTGCCCTGGCTGCTGTCCCTCGACCTGATGATCTGGAATGCGCTGGTTCTCGGGTTCTTTGGGACGGCGATTGCCCGATCAGTCGCCAGCTCATTCTGCAGCGGGTCGCGCAGCGGCGTGTTCAGGTCCCTCGCCTGCGCGGTTCGGCACCTGCGCGCCACTCTACTTGCGACCGGACTGATGGTTGCGTTTCTGGGGATTCTCTGTGCGATGTTGCGCTGCGCCGAATGGGTCACGAGCGCAGGTGCAGTCGGACAACTGATCGTGAGTGTCACCTGGGGAATGGTGTTCTGCATTGCCGTGGGACTGATACTGGTCTTCGTGATCGGCGGACTTGCCTGGCTGTTGTCGCTTTCGGCGACAGGCACCGACAGCTGTACCGGTGCGGATGCTCTGAGCCGTTGCATCAGTTACCTGCTGTCACACCGTTTGTGGTCGGCATTCGGTCTGTTGACGGTCACCATGATCGCGGTGGCGGCGCGGTTCCTGTCCCAGGTCATTATCCGTACCGTGGTCGCTACACTTCCGGCGGGAGTCAACAATCTGGAAAACGATGTCGTCCGGCGTTTCTGGATCTTCCTGATCGAATTGATTCCTCATGCCGTCCATTTGTCCGTGTTTCTTTCCGGAATCACGATCCTGTACGTGCTGCTCCGCCGGAAGGAAGATGGCATTGCGACCAGCGAACTTGATGGCGCGGTGCAGGGGCGGCGTTCAGCGAATCGCGATGATTGATGCGAAGTTGAAGCACTGGAACCAGGCGCTCGCCGTGCGGAAGCCGCAGGTCTTCAATCGTTCGATGTGGACGGAGATCGTTTCCGGAATCAGTGTTTCTTCCAGGGCCGTGCGTTTTTGAGCGATCTCCAGTTCGCTGTAGCCGTGAGCGCGTTTGAACTCCAGGTGCAGATTCGTCATCAGCTGCTGTTCTCCGGGGTCATCGAAGCAGATTTTTTCGGACAGCAGCAGCGCGCCGCCGGGCTGCATGCCGTCGAAGATCGACTGCAGCAACGGCAGGCGTTCAGCGGGAGCCAGGAACTGCAGTGTGAGGTTCAGCACCACCAGCGAAGCATTCTCGACGGGCACCGCACGAATGTCGGATTCGTGCAGGATCGTTTCGCAGGTCCCGGCCGTCGACTTCGCCAGGACGTCGCGCAGTCGTGCAATCATCGCAGCAGAATTGTCGATCGCATGCAGAGTACACGACGCTGGCGCATGTTGTCGGATGCATTCCGTGGCGGCGCCCAGTGAGCAACCGAGATCATACAGGTGACTGTGCGGAGCGGCGTGAGTCCGGGTCATCTGCTCAACCATCGCCAGCATGGAAGAATAGCCAGGGACAGAGCGGGCAATCATGTCCGGAAAAACGTCCACGACCCCATCGTCGAATTCAAACTGCCCAACCTGAGCAAGTCGCTGTGAATAGATCGTGTCCTGCGGCATCGCGTGTGTGCAGTGTGGTTCGGGGAGAATGAGCCGTTCAGTGTATCAATTCTGTTGATCCGATTGCGGATTTGCAACGTTTGGCGATACTGTGTCTTCCTGACTGTGTCCGATTTGCCGCAGTCTTTCCACAGCAGAACGTCAAGCACAGGAGTTCTCCTGATGTCTGGTTCCGGACGCCCAACGCCCGTCTTCTACATTGCCGTCCTCGCTGTCATCGGCGGGCTCGTTTATTTTGCCGGCCGGCAGGCCGGCATGTTTGGGGATCCGGAGCCCGCCAACGTGGCCCCGGCCCCAGCCGGCGGCGACGGCGAAGACCTCATCGATCCCGCGAAACTGGGAACAGGTCAGGCGGAACAGTCGTCGGACGACATTGTGACGACTGTGAAGGAATATGCGTTCGTTCCATCTGAAAAGCTGCCACCGGTTAAGGGGACGGCCGAGTATCGGGCACTGGAAGACAATACGGTTCGCTTCGCCCTGAATGTGTGGGCCGGTTGGGCTCCGATTATCCATGCCAATGAAGGATTCCAGCCGAGTAAGATCTGGCAGACACCAGATGGCAAAGAATTCAAAGTCCATCTGATCCTTGCCGACGATCCGGTGGCCATGCGTGATGCCTACGCCAACGGTGATTTTCATATTGGCTGGGCGACGGTGGATATGCTGCCTCTGTTTATGGAGGGATTTGTCGACGCATCCGGGGAGGCGCGCGACAGTCGCATCATGCCTCGGATTTTTCAGCAGGTTGACTGGTCGAATGGCGGTGATGGCATTGTTGTGCGTGACAACATTAAGACGGTGGCCGACCTGCGGGGGAAGACGATCGTGCTGGCCCAGAACTCTCCGTCGCAGTACTTCGCGTTGAGTATGCTGGTGGCGGGTGGCGTCCAGCCGAACGAGGTGACGTTCAAGAATACAAATGATGCGTTCGAAGCCGCCGCTGCCTTCAATTCCGATAAGTCGATTGCCGCCTGCGTCTCCTGGGCGCCCGACATTTACACCCTGTCCGAACAGGCCGGCAATCGCATGCTGGTCAATACGGAGACAGCCAATAAGCTCATTGCTGACGTCTGGTACGCTCGAGCTGACTTTGCCCAGGATCATCCGGATCTGATCGAAGGAATCGTGCGAGGCATCTTCGACTCCGTTGAATCTCTCAAGGATCAGGCGGAGAAACAAAAGGTGGCTGGCTGGATGGCATCAGGGTACGCCATTCCTCAGGACGAATGCCTGGGAATGCTGGGAGATGCGCACTCAACCAACTACGCAGAAAATCGGGAGTTCTTTCTGAATCAGAACAATCCAGCTCGCTTTGAGTCCGTCTGGAACCAGGCCTACTACATCTATCGCCGTATTCGTTCCGTCACTCACCAGCCGGTGCCATTTGACCAGGTGGTCGATTTCAGCATCATTCAGAAGCTGGGCAATGAAGAGAAATACTCGTCGCAGAGGAATGAATACCGTGTGCGGTTTGCGCCCAAAGCAACTTCGGACATTGTGGCAGAATCGGATGAAGTGTTAACCAACACCGTCATCATTCACTTCGCCGCGAATGACCATAATCTGGCCCACAAGGTCATCCGTAAGAACTCCGACGGCGAGGAGGTCGAGGACCTCTACGACCCTAACGTCGACTTTGTTCTCGAAGAGATCGCCAAACTGGTCGTTCAGTTCGGCGCGGCTCGTGTGATCATCGAGGGACATACGGATGCTTCCATGAAGTCCGTGTTACCGGACGATGTTCTGGTCAAGCAGTTGGCCGGCAATCGAGCAAATTCCGTGAAAGAAGCTCTGGTTGAACGATTTCAGCTGGATCCCAATCAGTTAAATTCAGATGGCATCGGCTGGGACCGCCCGGCAGATCCTCAGGATCCTGGAAACCACGCCAAGAATCGTCGCGTTGAGATTCGAGTGTTTTCCGCTGAGGTGGAGTAGTGTCTGCGGCAGCACAGTGTGGGCGCAAGGCCGTTGTTAGAGCAGTTTTCGAAAAGTCGTGGCGGGTTCTGGCTCGCGGGAGCAATGGAATATGGGCTCTGCAACCTCCGCCGCGGCCACAAATCAGCGTAATTCGCTGTAGCCAGGTTTGCAACCTGCCCTTCAAATGGCATCGTCGCGTTGGCCGGGTATCAATGTTCGCGTCAACAAGGGAATCGTAGTAATGGAAGAACCGGAGAATCCGAGCGACACGGATGATCCCGTGGACTCCCCGGCACCGGCCGCCGCTGCCAGCACCGTCGATGCGCCGGTTCAGGCCACTTCAAAGTTCCGTCTTTTCGGGCTTCGTGAGGAGATTCCTCGATGGCTGGCGGTCATCGCCGGGTTGACAGCTGTCGCACTGTGTGCCGGCGCATGGCTTTTGACAACGACAGGTCCGGGTGAAGAGCGGATTCTGGGACACAGCCAGTTGCCGTCGATTCCCGAGACGATCGAAAAGCTGCCAACCGTGTGGGACTCCGAATTCCCCGAGCGACATCTGTGGGACAACACAGCCAAGTCGCTGATGCGGGTCGTGATTGGGTTTGCCCTGGCAGTCGGAATTGGAATTCCGATTGGGATCGCCTGCGGGTGTTTTCCGTTGTGTCGCAGTTTCTTCTCACCGCTGGTGTTATTCGGCCGCAACATTCCCATCGCTGCTTTAATCCCGCTGCTGCTGGCCATGTTTCAGACAGGGGAATTGCAGAAGTACATGTTCATCTTCGTGGCTTGTGTGGCCTTCATCATTGCGGACACGATTGACGCGATCACTGACGTCGCTCAGAGATACGTGGAAACAGCACTCACTCTGGGTGCCACTCGATTACAGATCGTCTTCAAAGTGCTCGTCCCGCTGGCCATGCCAACCGTTTTCAATTCGCTGCGAGTGATGTTTGGTCTGGCATTCGGCTACATCATGCTGGTGGAATTCATGCATGAAGGAGACGGTGCCGGCGGCCTGGGTTTCCTGCTGAATATTGCCCGGCGACTCGGCATCACGGAATACACCGTCATCATTATTCTTACGATCCCGCTGGTCGCATGGATGATCGATCAATTGTTGTACGTCATCCAGTGCTGGCTGTTTCCGTGGAAGTACGCCGACGAGTCCAAGCGCAGCCTGGTGTTTCGGTTTTCGGAGCGAGTTGTGCGATTGTTCTGGAAGAGAAAAATGGCCGGGTAGTGGTTGTGCGGCTCATCAATGTCGATGGTGTCACGCCTGGCCGGACGTCGCCGGTACAAAACGGCGTGGCAGCCGGATTTCCACCACCAGACTGTCTGGCGTTCAGCGAAGAGTCTACAGCGTATTACGCTGATTCGTGGCCGCGGAGGAAGTGCCAGAGCCGGTCATCCAATGCCCCCGCGAGCCAGAACCCGCCACGACATTTCGAAAACTGGTCAAAGAATGACACTGCCTGTTGTTGAGTTTTCCGACGTCAGCAAGACGTACAATGTCGGTCACCCGGACGCCTTTACGGCGATTCGCGATGTGACGTTTGCGGTGCCCAATCTTCCGGACAAAGGGGAGTTCGTTGCTGTCCTTGGACCAAGTGGCTGTGGCAAGAGCACCGTGCTGCGGCAGATTGCCGGTCTGTCGCCTCAACATCCTCCGACCACGGGCAGCGTACGCGTGCAGGGGAAGCCGGTCATGGATCCCGGAGCGGATCGTGGTATGGTGTTCCAGGACTACACCAGTTTCGACAATCGTTCCGTTCTGGACAATGTGGCCTTCGGTCTGGAATGTCAGGGAGTTTCCAGGGCGGAACGTCACGACCGCGCGCGTCAATGGATCGCCAAAGTCGGGCTCGATGTCTCCAACGACGCCGGCAAGTATCCTCACGAATTGTCAGGTGGAATGAGGCAGCGTGTGGCCATCGCGCGCACGCTGATCCTGCGTCCTCAGATTATTTTGATGGATGAGCCGTTCGGAGCCCTGGATCCTCACACTCGCATGCAGATGCAGGATCTGCTCGTGAACCTGTGGAACGAGGTCCACGCAACTGTGTTTTTTGTGACCCATTCGATTGAGGAAGCTGTCTACCTGGGTGATCGAGTCTTCATTCTCAGTCGATCTCCTGGTACGCTGTTGCACCAGATCGAAGTCGAGCCCCCGAATCGGCCGGCGATGGAAATGCAGCAGGAAGCAGCTTTTCAGGAAACGGTGTACTCGATCCGACGCATCCTGGAAGATCTGGAGGCCGGCCCGAGCGCCTGACTCCGCAACTGCGTCTGTTTCTCGTTCACCCCGTACAGTGCTGGAACACCGTGGGAATATTCCGGTATATCAAAGCCGCGTTTGCCAACCGCTGGAACCTGCTGGGGCTGGTGGGGGGGATTGGCTTCGCACTGGTCTCCGGGTATCTGGAAATCGGGCTGCCGCTTGTGGCCGCCGGTGAGTTGGCCTGGCTGGGCTTCGTGGGCACTCACCCAAAGTTTCAGAACTATATTGACATCCAGGAGAGCACCGCGCGAAAGGCTGAAATGGCGGGATCCGCCGACGAGCGGATGCGAAAAATACTCAACACACTGCCACGAGGAGCCGAGCAGAGGTTTCGCAGCCTCATGGAGCAATGCGAAGAATTGCGCAGTATTACTCAACAATACCGGACTGCACACGCGGGCGAATCGGGCGACGTTAATCTCACCGAGCTGCGACTGGATGGTCTGGATCGGCTGTTGTGGTTGTTCCTGCGATTGCTGTACACCGAGCATTCGCTCAACCGTTTCTTTGAGACCACCACGATTGAACGAATCGACAAAGAAATTCGACAACTGGAAAAGCGACTGGAACGCGAACAGGACCGTCCTCAGACGACTCAACGCGAGCGGATTGCTGCAACGCTGCAGGACAACCTGATCACGTGTCGTGAGCGGAAAGCGAATTTCGAACAGGCGCGCGACAGCTACGAACTGGTCAAAGCCGAACAACAGCGGCTGGAAAACAAAATCCGGTCACTGGCTGAAATGGGCATCAGTCGTGGCGATCCGGCAATGCTGTCGTCGCAGGTTGATTCAGTCGCCGGCAGCATCTCCGAAACGGAAAGCAGGTTGAGCGATCTGCAGTTCGTCACGGGTCTGGACCCTGCCGACGAAACCGTGCCGACGATCGTCAGTCGGCAGACGATTAAGCAGTAGCGGTCCCTCAACCAGCCGGTCGCTCAACGGAACCGGTCGTTCCTGGAGATGCGGTAAGTCGTGGGCCGTTCTGTGTTGGGACGCACGATTTCAACCGGTGGCGTGGTGGAGTCGGATCGCCTGAGCAGCCAGGCCACCGCAAATCCGGTGATGAAGCCACCAATGTGAGCCCACCAGGCCACGCCCGTGCTCTGCACGCTGATGACTGCAAAGGTTCCCTGGAAGAACTGCAGCAGAAACCAAATGCCCAGAAACACGGGGGCCGGCAGGACGACCATCTGAATAAAGAAGAAGATGGGGACAATCGACAGGACCTGCGCTCGGGGATACAGCACCATGTAGGCGCCCATTACTCCGGCGATCGCTCCACTGGCGCCGATCGTGGGAATGTCCGAGTCGGGATCGGCCAGCATGTGTGCAGCACTCGCTGCGATTCCGCACAGGACATAGAACACCAGATACCAGTAATGTCCCATCCGGTCTTCCACGTTGTCGCCGAAGATCCACAACATCCACATGTTTCCAATGATGTGCATCCAGCTTCCATGCAGGAACACGCAGGTCAGCAGCGTCTGCCACGGTGCGACCGCCGGAGCAGCGGCAGGTCGCGTTATGTCCTTGTATGCCAATCCTTGCGGTGTACGAACGATGATTCGTTCAAAGACCTCGACCGGCTTGCCTGGATCGGTCACGCGTGCCGGAATCATGCCGTAGCGTTCCACCAGAACGGAATTCTCGTCCTCAAGCTGAATGAAAAACACCACGCTGCACAGGACAATGATGCCGTAGTTGATCCATGGTGTGGTTCGTGACGGAATATTGTCGCGGAGCGGAATCATTGAACAGGCCGATGAGACTTGAAGAGGAAGAGCGTCGCCGCACACAGACGACCAGCCACCGTTGGGCGGACGCGGCCGATCCGAGGGATCGTCAGCTGAGCAGCTCGCGAATGACGCGGCCTTCGACGTCGGTGAGTCGGTACTGGCGGCCCTGAAAGCGAAATGTCAGACGTTTATGGTCGACGCCCAGCAGGTGCAGCATCGTGGCGTTGAAATCATGGACATGAACCGGATCTTTGGCAATGCTGTATCCCAGCTCGTCCGTTTCGCCGTAGCTGGTTCCTCCTTTGACGCCGCCGCCTGCCATCCACACTGTGTAGGCGCTCCTGTGGTGATCACGTCCGGCGTTGGCTGTGAGCTTTCCTTTGTCCGCCTGCGCGAATGGAGTCCGGCCAAATTCAGCCGACCAGACGATGAGCGTTTCGTCCAGCAAACCGCGCTGACGCAGATCGCTGATCAGTGCCGCAATGGGCTGGTCGACCTGTGATGTCTTGTTGCGGAGACCGTTGAAGACGTTTGCATGCGTATCCCATCCCTGATCAAACAGTTGTACAAACCGAACTCCTCGTTCAACGAGTCGGCGAGCCAGCAGACAGTTGTTGGCGAAACTGGTTTCGCCAGGTTTTGTCCCATACAGCTCGTGGATATGCTCCGGTTCGGCCGAGATGTCCATCAACTCAGGGACGCTGGTCTGCATGCGATACGACAATTCGTACTGACTGATCCGTGTGGCAATTTCCGGGTCGCCAATGTCGGCGAGCTGAATGTCGTTGAGCGAGTTGACAGCGGTGACAATGTTTCGGCGAGACTCCGGACTGACTCCCGGTGGATTCGAAAGGAAGAGCACCGGATCACCCTGGCTGCGGAACTCGACACCCTGGTAGACTGAGGGGAGGAAACCGCTGCCCCACGCCGGACTGCCGGCTCCC
>JBDOMX010000074.1:0-11729 GCA_039831615.1 Planctomycetaceae bacterium | reverse complement strand
AACCTGCAGAAGCTGCTGCGCGCGATTGCGCGTGCGCTGTTTTTCTGGCTTTGGAGCGTCCTGGACGGCCCAATCCAGCCGCAATTCGCCTTCCCTCGTCGTCGCACTGCCGCCGCCTGACCGGGTGTTGGGTCGCCATCGACACGGACCGCAGACCGAGGCCAGCTCGATTTGCCTTTTTCAGGGACGACCACTTAACATGCGGCAATGAGCCGGTCCCGGTTCGAAGCTCTCGTGAGCATGCGGGCTACAGCGTATGACGCTGATTCATAGCCGCGGCGGAAGTGCCGGAGCCCATCATGCATGGTCCCGGCCAGCCGGAATCCGCCAGGACATTTCGAAAACTGCTCTAGCCCGCATCAGTCTCGTTCGTGTTTGGCTGTTCGTCCTGCTGGTCGGACAAATCGCCTGTATCCGGCGATACCTCAAAATACTCGCGGTATTTGAGGTACAGCACGCTGGCACCCAGCACAACGATTCCGAGGACGATGAAGGCGATGATCCGGTAGAACTGATCAAGCTTCACAAGATCTCCAAAGAAGACTTTAAGGCTGACCAGCAGAAATAGTGAGAGCCCCGCGTATCGCAGTGGGCGAATGCGTTTCAGAATCCCTCGCAGCAGCAGACCGAACGCAAAGACGGCCCACAGAATCGAAATGCCACCGGACCTTAATCCGGGAACGAAGTCATCAAGAAACGAGTTGAGTTCCAGTGTCAAAAAGACGAACAGCAGGACCAAACCTGCCACGCCGAATGCTAATCGCGTTTGGCGAGTTTCATCCTGGTCCGGAATCAGTAGAAAAGCCCATCCCAAAAAAGCGATCACGGTTCCGAAGTCGGCCAGCCGAAAAATCGAATCCCGAAAAGAGTACGGCCCGGCAAACAACAACTGATCACTGGGATTCCACGAAGGCAAATCGACGCTGAACAGCTTCACCAGGATCGCAGCCGCGAACACCACGAGAAAACCAAGAACCACTGTGCTTGACGTTCTCAGAAAAAGCGACAGCAAATACATGCCGAATGCTGCCCACAGCAGGGTGAGTGACGGCAGTCGAATCGGTTCGTAGAAGTGGCCTGTCGTCTGATTGAATTCCAGGTGCAGAAAACCAAACAGCATCATCAGGCCGGCTGCTGTCAGCAGGTGCGGGACCGGCGTCTCGGCAAACAGTTCCGGAACATCGTTGGCCGCATCAAGTTTGTAACCTGATGCAGACCGCGACTGCCTGTTCAATAACCAGTTGGCTCCCACGATCGATGTAATGGGCACTCCAAACGTCATCAGCCGTTGAATCAATTGCCGGATATAGTCAACAAACGCCGGATACTCAGCGGCGTGTCTGCCGTACGCCTGATTGAGATCAAACATGCTGAATCTCAACAGGACCAACAGATAGACCGCATAGGCGCAATATCGAAGGAATCGACTGTCAAGATTCAACGCCAACCAAAGCAGCACAAACGCCTGAACTGCCCACGTCAGCGTGATCCACTGGTCTGTCAGCAGTAGCGGTGCGGTCAGCACAAGAAAGAGCGCGGCGAGGGCGGTAAAGCTCAGCAACAGCTCTCGGTCCACCAGCCGCCGATAAGAAAAAAAGGCAACATGAGCCGCGTAAAAGAAGGCAAGACCCAGCGAGACGATGGCCACCCATTTTCGGCCATAGATTTCATCAATCAGCTGATAACTGACCGCGAAGAAGATTGCTGAGTTAAGAAACAATGCGAGCACGTCCAGCAGATTGGACTTCACGCGATTCACCATGTTGTAGATGAAGCTCATCGTCGAAAACAATATGAAGAAAGCGATGAGGAACGGCATCACCTGCGAAAAATTCTGCGTCGTGTAGTCACGCATCGCGGCGAAGAACAGAGTGAACGTGCAGACGAACGCCAGATAGCCGGCAAGTGGCCATCTCCGACGCATCGAAACTCCAAGGATGCCGACGCCGAGGACCAGCATGTAGCCAAACAAACCAGGAAAGTTGGCGACCCCCGTGGACAACATCACCGGTGTCCCGTAGCCGCCAACAATCCCGAGAATAGCAACCAATTTCGAGTTGAATCGGACCGCCAGCCAGCCGGCAAGCACGGTAATACCGATCATCACAGCAAACGCCGGAGTCAGACCGATCAGATGATGAAAATTATTTGCTGCGAAAACACTGAAATACAGCGTGGCAATGCCACCTCCCATCAGGCCCTGACCGATCAGATGATAGCGCCGGCCCAGCAGTCGGGTCCCGAACCCGATCATGCCGACTCCGCACGCCGCGGATAAACAAACTCGAGCCTGGGGACTGATCAGACCGCGCTGGATCGAATACCTCAGGAAGAAACCAATGCCCACAACGAGGATCAAAATCCCGATCCTCAACAGCCACTGACTGGCAACTGCGTACTCCATGGACACTCCCGCAGGGACGTGTTCCTCACCGACAACGATCCAGTTCCAGATCCGCTGCAGTACGTCCCTGGCCGCCGCTTCGAATCGGTTGGTTGACCCCGAAGGCAACGTGGAGTGTCCGTTTGCAGCAGTCGGGTGCAGTGGCTGCTTCGGAGCGTCGTCATCAGCGGGAGTCGGCGACTGTTTATGGGTTTGCGTCCCGTCGATAAATGACGCATCAGTCGCCGGAAAACGGCGTTGGCGGTCGTCGTCCGTGCTATCCCTGGCAGCTTCGGCAGCGGAAGAATCGTCTGCCGCCCCGGATAACAGCCATCCACTCTCAGCAACGTCGACAGGAATGACCGAACCGCTCGCAGCGTCGTCCTGAGCACCGGATTTCAACACGGAAGAGTCGGGATGTTCGAACGATTCTGAAACAGAATTCTCGAATGCCTGCACCACATCAACAGACCGTTCTTCAGAAGTTTGACTGTCGTGTAGTTCCCGGAGAATCTCCCTCAGCAGGCGTTGTGTCGCCGAAGACTCGCTCTTCAGCTGCTGCTTGAGCTGCAGAACAACCAGCAGACACACGATGGGGGCGACAAGGGCGAGGCCCAGCACACAGATGACTCCGGCGATCTCACCCATTGCTGGCCTCGTTGGTCACGGCGACTGCGATCGTTCAACGCCGTCCGAAAAGTCACAGAAGTTCTGTTGGATTACCTCGTGGTATTCTCGAGCGACGTCACAGCGGCGCACGTCGTAGACGACGGCACCACACAGCGAGCAGGAAATTGACATATGATCAGCATTTGCGCAGCACAAGTGAGCCGATGGAATAGCCCGCACCGAACGAGCAGATGACCCCAAAATCGCCGGACGCCAGATCTTCGTGGTAAAGATGAAACGCGATGATGGACCCGGCTGATGCTGTGTTACCAAACTCGTCCAGCACGATCGGGGCTTCGTCGAATTCCGGGTCCCGCCCGAGTAAACGCCGCGTAATCAGTTGATTCATGTTGATGTTCGCCTGGTGCAGCCACCAGCGTCGGACGTCCGGCACCTCAATCCCGGCCTTTCGCAATAACGCTGCCAGATGTTCGGACGTCATCGGACACACTTCTTTGAACACCTTCCGCCCATTTTGACAGAATAATTTGTCATCAGCGAAGGGGTCGCTGTCGTCGGCGAACGACAAATGGCCGAAGTTTGAGCGAACATTACTGGAGTACTGAGTGAGCGCCAGGGTCGCGACAATTTCGTAACGGTGTTTGGCAGTGCAGGTTTACATTGACTCCAGAATCATTGCCGTGCTGACATCGCCAAAGATAAAGTGGCTGTCGCGGTCTTTGAAGTTGACCTGAGGCGTGATCAATTCCGGATTGATCACCAGGACACACTGCGCAGATCCGGCCGCGATCGCGTCGGCGGCGCGGTGCAGCGCAAACGTGGCAGCCGAGCAGGCGACCAGCATGTCGAATCCAAAGCCCGCGATTCCAAGCGCCTGTTGAACCTCAATGGCAATGGCCGGATACGGGCGCTCTGTGTACGCACACGCTACGATGACCATATCAACATCGGCTGCCGTCTTGCCGGATGCCATCATGGCTTGCCGACCTGCCTCCACTGCGATCTCAGCCTGATGCGACAGTTCGTCGTCTGCTCGGACCGGCAAGAGGGGACGCATGCGGTCAACTTCCAGAATGCCGTCCTTACAGTAGGTATAACGGCGTTTGATGCCGCTGGCTTTTTCAATGAATTCCGCAGTGGACGGTGGCTTCTCCTCCACGTCACCGGCCGCGATGGCATCCTTATGGCGCGCGTTGAACCGTCCGGCAAATTCATTGTAAGAATCCACCAGTTCTTCGTTGGTCACGAACTCGCTGGGTTTCCACAGGCCGGAACCGCTAACGACAGTGCCCATGTGACTCCTCTTGTTCGTTCCTGCACGTATGAGTGCTGATCAGTGTCGTTTTTCGGGCCACATTTGTCACGGAATGAATTTGTCCGGAATGTGAAATCGGCCAATTTGTCCGCGATCGATCTCGACCGTTTACTTTTTGCGTTGAGTGATCTCGCCGGATTCCTTGTGCCGCAAAATCACTGTTGTCGTGCCGTCCGGCATCTTTTCTTCTTTAATCAGCAGATGATCTGCATCATATTCGCGAATCGCCCCCACCCGTTCGACACCCTCTCGTCCTCGCCAGACAGGCAACTGCACCGTTTCCCAGCGTTTGCTGTCGACAGATCGATAGGCGGCGTCAACGATCGCGTTGACGACATATCCATCGTAGAAATCTTCCATCGGAGTCTGCGAATTCTCCATTGCGGATAACACATCGGCAAACATGTCGACGTAGCCCAGGGCGACCGCTTCATCGCCGACCGGAAACAGCCAACCGGATTCGGACTCTGCTTTTTCCGCCACGTACCCCGTCTGGCCGCTCGCAGAAAACATTTCCATCCCCGTTCGCAACCAGTGGTTCAGCCAGATGGTCCCCTCGGTGCCCGCCACTTCGTCGCGCAGATCCATTCCGCCGCGGAAGGCCCAGCTGACTTCGAACTGACCGATTGCCCCGTTTTCATACTTCACCATGCCAACCGCGTGATCCTCCGCTTCAATGGGGTGCATCAGAGTATCTGCCCAACACATCACTTCGACCGGGCGAATCTCTTTACCAATAAAGTTGCGTGCAATCTCGATGCAGTGACAACCCATATCGACAATCGCCCCGCCGCCCGACATTTCCCTGTTCCAAAACCAGTCACTGTGCGGCCCAGGATGAGTTTCTCGTGAACGAACCCACAACACATCCCCCACAGCCCCGGCACGAACCGACTCCAGGGACTTCAAAGTCTTTGGCGTGTAGACGAGATCTTCCAGGTACGCATGAAACACGCCTGCCTTTTCAACGGCCTCCAGCATCCGCAGCGCCTCGTCAGCATTTCGCCCCAGCGGCTTCGTGCAAAGCACGGCTTTCCCGGCATTCGCCGCGGCAATCACCGCGGCTTCGTGCATGTAATTGGGCAACCCAATGACCACCGCATCGACGTCTTCAGCCGACACCGCTTCTTCCATACTGGTCGTTGAATGCGGAATTCCGTGCTTTGCGGCGAATGCCTGCGCACGTTCGCGATCGCGGCCGTAAACAATCTGAACTCGATCACGAGACCTCTTGCCATGCAGCGATTCCGTGTAGAAACGCCCAATAAATCCTGTCCCCAGCATGGCGATTCGCAGCATCGTTGATTCCGTCGAATTGATTGAATTGAACAATGGCATGGGCACTGCGGCCCCAGCTCAGTTTGCTGCACCGGTGAGAGAAACTCGCACTCGTTCGTCCGGCCAGATTTCCAGTGGTGAGTAATTCGGGTGCCGTCCATTCCGGATCACTGGATCGTTATGCCGCGTGTTGTAGCAGCAGATCAGCGACCATCGAGGATGATCGCTGCAATTGCGGTCCGATCGGTGGAGCAGGTTGGCGTGAAAAAAAATGGCATCGCCCGCGGCCATTTCACAGTAAACCAGTGCCAGGTGGTCAAGAACCGCCTGCACCCGTTCCGGATCAGCTCCCACCTGCTCCCCGGTCCTGACGTGGTTTATCCGACCGAGGTGATGCGAGCCGCGCAGCACCTGCAGGCACCCATTCTCCGGGGTGGCTTGATCGACCGCGATCATGCAGCTGCCCATGTCCGGATACAGACAGCCAAAGTTGTACCAGTAGCCGTAGTCCTGATGCCATTCCCATGCTCCGCCCACATGTGGCTCTTTGAGGATCATCTTGTGATGGTAGTGATAAACCTCATCACCCAGCAGCTTCGACATCGTTTCGGCAACCCGCCGGCTGCGAGCGACGGAAGAGTAACAGCAGGAATCATCCAGATCGTTGCGCAGGGCCAGCCGGGTTTCAGCCCCTTCACTGTCACGCCGAACATAGGATTCGGCGGAAAGGGCATCGTCGCCCCTTGCATAGCCTCTCAGACCGGCCGTTTCCTCCGGGTCCAGCAAGCCTGGGACAATGATGTATCCATCTCGCTGAAAATCGGCGATGGCATCGCTGGAAACCAGAAAATCAGTCATGGCAGCTCCTTGTCAGGGACCGTGCTCGACCACTACAGCAGGTGAGACGCCGCTATTCTCTCGATTCCGATTCCTGTGGGAATTCTGCAGAAGACGAAAAACGGGGGATCGCCACTAATCAGCCGCCATGCTATATTTTTCAGTTAGTTTGCCCGGCCCCTGGCGGTCAGGATCGGACATCACCATTGTCGCAGCGGTTTCCGACCGCGTCTCAGTTTCATTCAGCGGGTTTTCTGTCGTCATGAGCACAACGTTGTCCCCCCCACACAAGGTCGCCGATCTGTCCCTGGCATCCCTGGGCCGCAAAGAGATCGAAATTGCAGAAATCGAAATGCCGGGCCTGATGGCTCTGCGTGAAAAATACGGCGCGACAAAGCCTCTGAAGGGAGCTCGAATCGCCGGCTGCCTGCATATGACGATTCAGACTGCAGTCCTCATTGAAACGCTGATCGAGCTGGGGGCCGATGTGACCTGGTCCAGCTGCAATATCTTTTCGACTCAGGACCATGCCGCAGCAGCCATGGCCGAGGCCGGTGTTCCCGTCTATGCCTGGAAAGGCATGAGTGAAGAAGAATTCGACTGGTGCATTGAACAAACCCTGACATTTCCTGACGGTCAGCCCCTCAACATGATTCTCGACGACGGGGGTGACCTGACCCTCATGGTCCACGAACAATTCCCGGAGTTGCTCAAGAACATCAAGGGACTGTCGGAAGAGACCACAACCGGAGTTCACCGCCTGCATCAAATGCACGCGGCCGGCAAGCTGGCGGTGCCCGCGATCAACGTGAACGATTCGGTCACCAAGAGCAAATTCGACAACTTGTACGGCTGCCGGGAATCACTGGCGGACGGCATCAAGCGAGCGACAGACGTCATGATGGCCGGAAAGGTTGTTGTGATCTGCGGTTACGGAGATGTCGGCAAAGGCTGTGCGGACGCGATGAAAGGGCTGGGAGCACGAGTCATCGTCACTGAGATCGACCCCATCTGCGCCCTGCAGGCCGCGATGGAGGGTTTTCAGGTCACCAACATGGGCGAAGCAGCCGCGATAGGAGACATCTTCGTCACCACGACTGGTAACAAAGACGTCATCTGCGGTGAACACATGGATCAGATGAAGCACCAGGCCATCGTATGCAACATTGGACACTTCGACAGCGAAGTGCAGATTGCCTACCTGAACGGCCGGAGCGACATCGAAAAGGTGATGGTCAAGACGCCGGCCGATGAAGGTGGCCCGGTTGATAAGTACGTCTATCCGGATGGCAAGGCGCTGATCGTGTTGGCGGAAGGTCGGCTGGTCAATCTGGGCTGTGCCACCGGCCACCCCTCCTTTGTGATGAGCAACAGTTTTACCAATCAGGTGATGGCTCAACTCGCCCTCTGGCAGGAATCAGAGAATTACGAAATCGGCGTCCACATGCTGCCGAAGCACCTCGACGAAGAAGTCGCACGACTGCACCTGGCAAAGCTTGGAGTGAAACTGGAAGTGCTGTCGCAGGATCAGGCGGACTACATCGACGTACCGGTCGACGGCCCCTACAAGCCGGAACACTACCGGTATTAGGGTAATTTTCGACACGTCGTGGCAGATTTCGGTTCGCGCCGCCCATGAATGATGAGCATGGGCATCACCACGAATCGCAGTGACACGCTGCGGATATCTCGACGGCTCAGCAAATGAATCCGAACCCCGGTTGTCCTGCGACAGTCGGGGTTTTCTCATAGCCTGGTCGAACAACGGCCACCGTTCTTATACCAGTCCGAGGCCGGCGAGGAGGATGTTGAAACCGTTGAACAGAACGTGGACGAGGACCACTGTTCGGTAACTTCGACGCTGGTGATAAGTCCATCCAATCGCGACGGCAAGGGGCAGCAGGGCGACACTGTCCGGAAAGCCGTGAGCAAAGGCAAACAAGACAGACGTCACGCCGATCGCCAGCGTCGTCGACATCCGCGTGGGACGCGGGTGGTTCAACAAGCCGCCCAATATCACGACTCGGTACAGCAGTTCCTCCATGAGTGGTGCAAGCACCACCGCCGTGATGGCAATCAACAGCAGGACGTCCACACCGACTCCATTCATGATCATCTCGAGAAACGGATGCTGGGCGTCTTCTTCCAGAATCCAGACCATCGTCAGTTTGATGGCCGCCGTGGGGAACCAGGCTGCCAGACAGGTCTCAGCCGCAAACCGCAGCTCGCGTCCCGGCTGCCACGCCTCAACGGGTGACTCAACGGGTTCGGACAGAGGAACAAGAGCGGCCGTTGTCACTGGATGCTGATCGTCAACAAACAGTGCGGATCCGCTCGGGCTCGCATCCGCTGCTTCCTGCACATCAATGCCAGCCGGAATTCGGACCGGCTGTCGCCGCAGCTTGACGATCAACACGGGAATCCCCAGCATGAGAATCATGATGATGTCGTAGACCACCGTTTGCAGGAGCGCCCCGTACAAATCGCTCGGAAAGGATCGCACAGGCTGGCTCGAGTTGGTTGTTGATTCGGCCTCCACGGCGTCTTCTTCGGGGTTCACGTCCTGTTGCGAATCGGAGGGCGGTAAACCTCCTCGGGCGGCCTCATCGTCCGGTGCAGCGGCTTCACCGTTCTCAACTGTCGAAACCGGCGGTCCAGGGGCAGACTCAATTTGTCCACTTGACACCGTGAGCGCGAGGATCGACATCAACACGGCAATGAAGAGACCGAAGATGAGCAACGGCACCGGAATCCTCAGCAAAGGCCGATTCGCCATAGGAATCACGGCTTCCCCGCGCAAATAGCGTGCCCGCCAGATCGAAAGGACGGTCAGGCTGCCAAACAGGACTGCCAGCACACACGAGACAGCCAGCATCGTGCCCAGGGTGAGCTCCTGACCTTCAGCAGCAATGTCGGCAAGCAGCAGTGGCACGTCAGGTAAACTCATTCGAATCTTTCCTGCTGGTATTCCGGATCATGAAAACTGCCCCGAGCACCACTTCGCTCGGTATCAGTCGGAGAACTAACCAGCAGCCGGCAACTGGCGTTGAAACGAATCAGCAGTATTATCCTGTCGAGTCTGTCCACGACACGTTCGCGGGATTGTCTTCGTACAGGCTGCCGTTTCAATTCGAAGACTGCAACATTTCTACGGAGCCATCCAGTTTTGTCGAGCGTGCTGTCAGAAATCGTATGTCATAAGCGAACGGAGATTGTGGCTGCCAGACGGCAGACTCCGGAAAAACTGCTGTGGCGACGCGTAGAATCGGCACCACCGGTCAGGGACTTCCGGGAAGCGCTGGCGGAAAATCGCCCCGGATTGATCGCTGAAGTGAAAAAAGCATCACCATCTGCCGGAATCATTCGAGCCGACTTCGATCCCGTGTCCATTGCCAAAATCTATGAAACGGCCGGGGCTCAGTGTCTGAGCGTACTGACGGACGAAAAATTCTTTCAGGGGCATCTCAACTTTCTTCAGGAGATTCGGCCGCACGTCAACCTGCCATTGATGCGTAAGGAATTCATCCTGGACCGATATCAGGTTCTGGAGGCGCGCGCCGTCGGGGCCGACTGCATTTTGCTGATCGCCGAATGTCTGACGGTCGAAGAACTCAACGATCTGCACCAGTTTGCCGGCGAACTGGGGATGCAGACTCTGATCGAACTCTACGATGCCGCCAATCTCCAAAGTGTGCTGGAGACCGGAACGCGTCTGATTGGCATCAACAACCGTGATCTGCGAACCTTTGTGACCTCGCTGAACCACACTCTTGATCTGATGGGTCAGATACCCCGGGATATCCTGCTGGTCAGCGAGAGTGGCATTCAAACTCATGAAGATATCCAGCGACTGGCTGCCGCAGGGGTGGGAGGAGTGCTGGTTGGTGAGTCACTGATGCGACAACCGGATATTGGTGCGGCTGTGAAGCGGCTGATGCACGGTGAAACGCCCTCGTAAACCCTCGGCCGGATTTCATCTCAAGAGTTCCCGATCGAACGACCAAAGGAGTGACCTGATGTCTCAAACAGAAACTGCCGTTGAACATGTGCTCGTGATCCCTACGTCAGTCTTCCATGATGTTGGCCACTTTCAGGGGTTCTCCGGCGATATTGATCGTTATCTGGACGTCATCCTTGATCCCGTCTGCGCCAGCTACCGGCCGCGACCGGAAATGGAAGAGGATCCGTCGTTCAAGCAGCTGATCCCCTATTGTATTTTTGAGTGCGACGGTCAGGTGTTTGGATACCGCAGAGGCACCGACCAGGGAGAGTCCCGCCTGCATTCCAAACGATCGGTCGGAGTCGGTGGACATGTGTCAACACTTGATCTCGACGGTAGCAACATCCCCTACCTGGAGGGCATGAAGCGCGAGATCGAAGAAGAAATCGACCTGCAGGCCAACTGGACTGAATCCTGTGTGGGCCTGATCAACGACGACGAAACGGAGGTTGGCAAAGTCCATTTGGGCATTGTCCACGTTTTCAAACTCGACAAACCCAAAGTTGCACCACGTGAAAAGTCGATGATAGACGCAGGATTCTCACCACCGGAACAAATGGTGCGCAATCTGAATGAGTTTGAAACCTGGTCGCAAATCTGTCTTAAGTATCTCTACGGATCCTGAACGACACACGCACCGGCAGAAACTGCGACAGACTGGTATTCAGACTGCAATACCGACCGGCTTTTTGCGGACGGGATCCGGGCCTGATTCCCGCGCAAGCACAACAACGCCAGACCAGACAATGACGGCCATCGCCAGGAGGGCAATTCTGATGACACGTTTCGGTATATTTCTACTTCCGGTATTGTTGATGAGCGCAGGGACGGACACGCTGACGGCAAGCGAGCCGGACGGCCAGTCGCAACGGCCCGCAGGACAACTGTCCGAAGAGACGCTGGGCAGCGCCCTGAAATCCATTGACCTGAAGCCAACGAAGACCGAAAAACGCTACGACTTTGCGTTCAAGACCAGCATCGACGGCGAAGAGTGGAAGTTCAGCATGTCCACTGTTCTCAGTCGAAACGAAGAATCGCTGTGGGTCATGGCCTGGCTGGACCGGATTCCCCGTACCTCCGGTGATGTGCCACGCACAGCTTTGCTCCGACTTCTGGCAGCCAATGATCGCCTCGGAAATGGCAAGTTTTTTGCCTATATCCCCACCAACAAGAGATTCGTGCTGCAACGTGTCGTGGCCAATGAAAAGATGACATCTCGCAAGCTCCAGGCGACCCTGAAGGGTCTTGCACTGAGCGTGGCAGCTGAATACCCGGTCTGGGCCACG
>JBDOMX010000045.1:0-2653 GCA_039831615.1 Planctomycetaceae bacterium | reverse complement strand
CACTTCGAAAATCACGCCACATGGTTTCGGAACGTGTCCCGCCGGTGCCGGGCCCCGACACATGAAGTTTCATCCCGGTGGCAAATGGATCTACGTGCTGAATGAAAACGATGTCACCGTCACCGTATTCGACTACGACGTTGAGGCAGGCACGATGACCGCCAAGCAAACTCAGGCGGCAGTCCCCAAAGAACAGCTGGCCCTGGAGCAGCGATTCAGCGCCTCCGAGATCCGCATCCACCCGAATGGTCAGTTCGCCTATTCCGCGAATCGTGGGCATGACACCATTACTGTCTTCCGAATTGACCCTGAATCCGGCCGGTTAGCCGTGGTAGAACGTGAGCACATCCGAGGTGCCACGCCACGCAACTTCAACCTCGATCCCACCGGACACTGGTTACTGGCCGCCGGACAGGACTCACACACACTGGCCAGTTTTGAAGTCAATCAAACGACCGGTGAACTCACTTACAATCGGAGCAACGTGCACGCACCGTCGGCCATCTGCGTCTTGTTCGATGAGTAGCTGCGGCGGGCTGCCCGGGACTGTCATGAGGCATTTTCGGCAGCCCCCTGGAGTTCCATCCAGGGGCTGGATTGACAGGAGTCAGGTTGACGGGATATGAGATCGGAAAACCCTTCCAATCGGACAAATCAATTGCAACCCATGCCGGGCAACTCCGGTGTGCCGCCTGAACTCGCACAGTCGCGTTGTGCACTTTCGCACAACCGCCCGTTCAGCGGCACGGGATGTGTGACCGTGAGTCACAGTTCCGGCGATTGTGGCTGCGAGCACCAAGTGGCCCACTGATTGCTCTGATGACCGGGAATTAAATGACCAGCGTAAGTCCTGCAGAGGCACCAACAATGGCACGTGGCGGACGCAGTCCGTTTGGCCGCCAATTTCGAAGTCTGCGGCCATTTCCTGCCATGGCATGACCGGAGATGTGCCGGACGACGCGGCTCGCACTTCAGGAGCACTTCACAATGACAACAGATGCATTCAGGTCAAAGAGCAGAGCTCTGGAGGATGAATACTTCCGCCGGGTTGACGACCAGCTCGCTCAGGCGATCAGAGATCAATGGCAACATGATCGTGACATCAAGGTCATGAAACGGGAGTCTCGTATCGAGGATGAATCGGTCATTGAAGAATTGCTGGAAGCGGGCATCAAACCGGGAATGATACGCGCGATGAGACTTGTGCCGGCCGTGCATGTGGCGTGGGCGAACGGATTGATCGAAAAACGAGAACGTGAAGCCGTTATGCAGGCCGCACATGCGGTCGGTATCCGGAAAGAATCTCCCACGGGATGTCTGCTGGCTTCGTGGTTGAATGAACCGCCGCCCCCGGAACTCTTTCAGGTATGGGAAGATTATGTCAAGGCTTTGCACCAGGTGTTGAACTCGATTTCCTTCCACCAGCTGTATCAAAACGCTGTCGATACTGCTCGGGACATTGCGGAATCGGCCGGAGGATCTCCTGGAGTACACGCTGTGACTGTCGCTGAGCAACGTGCCATTCAGCAGGTTGATGAGTCTTTTTCGAGCTGCCAGTGCTGATTGTGTCCATGGTCTGTAGTTCGATTTCACCAGCGACTGGACAGGGTGTTTCCAATGATGGGTCGAATGGATTGCTGCGGCGAAAGCCACGTTGGACTGGTCCGCGAAAACAACGAGGATCAGTTCCTGATCGCCGATCTGAAGAAGTCCGTGATCATTCACCACACCAGTCTGTCCTATGAGGACGAAACTGAACTGCTGGGTGGTTCGCAGGCAAAGCTGATGCTTGTTGCCGATGGCGTCGGAGGAAATGCGGCCGGCGAACGTGCGAGCAGTCTTGCGCTGGAAAGCGTCATTCAGTACCTGCTGAACGCCATGCACTGGATGTTCCGTCCCGAAGATGAACGGGAAGCCAGCTTCGTCGATGATCTCAAGTCGGCTCTGTCCTTCACTCAGGAACGGATTCAGCACGCTGCCGAATCTGCGCCGTACGATGATGGGATGGGGACGACGATCACGATGGCCTATGTGGTCTGGCCTCATATTTACCTGGTGCATGCCGGTGACAGCCGGGCCTATCTGTATCGGAACGGCGATCTGACCCTGCTGACTCACGACCAGACGTTCGCTCAGGAACTTGCAGACGCGGGTGTGCTGCAGCCGGAACAGATTCCCGCGTCCCCACTCAAGCATGTCCTCTCAAGTCTGGTGGGATGTGATCCGGCTCAGCTTAACCCTCGAGTCTACCGGGCTGAACTGGCGTTGAACGATACTCTGCTGCTCTGCACGGACGGATTGACACGGCATTTGAACGAATCAGGGATCGCCGCGATCCTGAGATCTGACGAGTCCGCCTCCACGTCATGTCGCAAACTGATTGAGTCGGCGAATGATGCCGGAGGGCAAGACAATACCACTGTCATCGTGGCTCGATTTTGTGATCGCACGACAACGTCCGCCACTCAGGAATCAGCACATGCCGGCGGCAAAGTTGACGTGACAGCGCAGCGCAGCATGGTCTAGTTGGACAGCGCCAGTTTGTGTGTTTGAGTAGTTGCATTACAGGGTTTGGACGCATGACTTGATTTTGTCGACGTCGATTCCAAGGTTGGCGTACAGCTCGATGCGTGTCTTTGTATGCGACTTGATG
>JBDOMX010000980.1:0-2653 GCA_039831615.1 Planctomycetaceae bacterium | reverse complement strand
ATTCCTGCGTAGTGGGCAAACACAGGTTCGCTCGAGCCTGAGTTCGGAAGCATCACATCGGCGGACGTCAATGTGATACAACCTGGTCTGTTAACGCGGCTGCTGGCCGGTGTTCGTGCTTCCGGACAGCCACAGCTCATCACTTTCAACGTTGACGGTGAATTGTGCTGGTTTGAAGACGAACGAGCCATCGTCCACCACGGCCAACTGCCCATCCCTTTTTGTGTAGACTTGAATCTGCACGTGTCCGCCGCCGTGCGGCAACTCTTCTCCTCCCGAAAATCTTTAAAATGCTCAGTGACCGAACGATCGAGATTGTCAAAGCCATCACGCCTGCCGTCGCTGCGAATGCGGAAAGCATCACGCGGAACTTCTATCTGTGACTTGCGGCGTCAGAATTCGAACCCCGTGCGGATTCGACACATCCAGACGATGATCCGAGAACAGCCCCACTGGCAACCGATCGAGATTCACGATTCACTCAGTTCCATGATGTTGCTTGTTCAGGCTCGGTTAGATTCACTGAGAAAACTACCATCCCGGATACTGCGGGCGATGTTCGGGAACGCAGCCATCAGTGTGACCACCTACCACGGCGGACATCTGCGGTTCTCAACGCCCCTGACGGGAATGCGAAAGCACGAGTTCGACCTGCTCAAAATGGCGATGCTGCTGATCTCAGGGGCGAGGTGCCCGAACATCATTTCCAGGCAGCTCTGCAGTCGCTGAATGAAAAACAGTCCTGAACTCGCTGCGGCAATCTCCGAAAGGGGCGAGCACGCTCGACCTGCAACGAGTGCGTGTTCACTCAGGGTGTAGCAACCGTCATTTGATCGTGCGTGCCAACAAACAAGACCCCTCCCGACGGGCTTTCGATTCGTCGAATGCCCCCAGACCTGTTCCCGCGAAATCACACCGGTGCGCCACCAAACGTATTCTGCGAACAACCGTTTCCAGCGCAGGTCGTCACCGACGCAGGCAGGCAAGTTGCATTTCGAGCTTGAGGTGGGGCGACCTCCGCAGGTTACGGATTCCGGTTCGAGCCCCCGGTCGCGATCAACTCCGTCAGTTGGCGAGACGCAGTTACTGACTCAGGACGGATCGTCCTGTGTCACGAAAACGTCAGGCCTTGACGACTCAGATCACGCTCTCATGTGTCGCAAGAGTGTAGTCAGCGTGGGATTTCGATGGCCTGGACAGTGTTGTCATCGATGTGGTGGCGCAGCTGCAGAGGTCTCCTTCACCGCCTGCAGTTGGGCGAATCGCCACGCTGCGTCGGTTTGTCCAACTTCCGGCAGTTTAAGAATGCACGAATTGCAGTCGGTCGATACACCTCCGCGCGCAAGCGGCCCGCGTTTTGGTGGCTCAGAGCGCGACTTGATCAAGTCGGTAACTCATATACCGACGTCACTTGCAAACGTCTGAAGCTGCTCTAAAACGGATCGCACAACACGCAACTAAAGTTCATAGAAGTCCAACAGACAGTTGCTGGGTATCTTTCAAGCTGGGAGTTTAGACCTGCGCTCGTCGCTACCACCGGCGGTGACCCTGCCTGCCGCGAGAGAGCCCAGGCGAGAATGAACCCGAATCGTCATCGGAGAATGTACTATGAAAATGCACATCCTATTGCTGGCTGTCGCGGCCGGTAGTTTTACGCTGCGTGCGGAACCCGCGGCGCGTCATGATGACACTCTGAGCGCGCGCGTTGCGGCCGCACTGCCGACAGTTGACGCGCTGACCAAGGCGGTGATGGGCGAGGTGACTTATCTCGAAGTCACCGGTCGCCCTGCGTTTCTGATCCGGCCTCAAGGGGAGAAATCGTCGACACCGGTGCCGTGGGTGTGGTACGCCCCGACGATCGGCGGGCAGCCGAGGCCGGCCCACGCTTGGATGTTCCGCCAGTTTCTGGTCAAGGGCATCGCCATCGCCGGCCTCGACATCGGCGAATCAATGGGCAACCCCAAGGGCCGGGCCACGTATAGCGCGTTTCACAAGCTGCTCACCGAAAAGCACGGACTCGCGAACCGGGCGAGTCTCATGCCCCAGAGTCGCGGCGGCCTGATGCTCTACAACTGGGCCGCCGAGCATCCCGACCACGTCGCCTGCATAGCTGGCATCTACACGGTTTGCGATATGAGCTGTTGGCCGGGCCTCAAGCTCGCCGGCGCCGCCTACGAAATGAGTGAGGAGGAGCTCGCCGCGGTCCTGCCGAAGCACAATCCCATCGACCGCCTGTCGCCTCTGGCCGAGGCCGGCATCCCGATCTTGCACATACACGGAGATAGCGACAAGCCCGTCCCCCTCGAACGAAACGCAGGCGAACTGGCCCGACGCTACCGAAAGCTCGGCGGCAAGATCAAGCTCATCGTCGTGCCCGGCAAAGGACACGAAGAGGCACCGGAGATCTTCCAGTGCCAGCAGGTGGTCGACTTCGTGATCAAGAATGCACGTCCGGGAGACAAGAAACATTGAGCGGAAGTACAAAAAAAAAATGGCGGGGAGGGGGGGGGGGGGGGGGAGATGTGCCGAGGCTCGTGCCCGACGGCCGCCACACGCTGGACAGACGCTCACCTTGCGGAAGTTGTCCTTGTCCTTTTGCGTGCCGTGCGTGAGGAACTCGCGCTCGATGGCCTTTTCGCGCTCGTGCATGATG
>JBDOMX010000023.1:0-2654 GCA_039831615.1 Planctomycetaceae bacterium | reverse complement strand
ACAGGGACAGCCCCGATCACATGCCTGTTGTCCGGAGAGAATCTGACAGACCTGACTTTCTGCCATCGTGCATCAGCGAACTTCGTCAGGATCTTATCCGCCGCGATGTCGTACATGATGACTTGCCGGTCCTGTTTTCCGTCGCGAATTATGGCCAGATTTCCGTTGGCTGCCGTTGCCAGGAAGTGTTCGCGAGGGACTTCCTTTCGCAGCATTCCTGTGGCAACATCGAACAACCGGACCTTGTCCTGAGAATCGACGCGAAATGACTTTCCTGCGGAATCAAAATGTGACACGGTGGACACAGGAACCAGATAAGGTCGTTCAACGGCGGCGACCCAACCTTGCTCACCTTTCGCATTGAACTCCCGAATCGATCCGTCAGCTCCCGACGTTACAAGGCCGCGATTTTCTCCACCAACGGCAATGTCAGTAACGGCATTTTTCTGCTGAAAGACAAGGTTGTTGCTCGTTTGAGAAATCGACAGGTCCCACAACTGCAGGAGCGTGCCGCTGGATCTTCGCTGGTGCATGCCCTGCATGACGGTCACAAGCTTCGTCTGATTCGGCACAAAACCAATCGACAACGGCTTCCAGGAGAAACTTCCAGGTTGGGAAGATCTCTGCTGACCCGCCTGTGCAGCTGGTGGTGGCGGATGTCCGGCACTCTTTAGCACGACACCACTTCGCGCGTCGACCAGCATCACAGATTCTGACGATATCGCAGCAATGAATCGGCCATCCGAACTTACGTCGAATGTCGCTCCTTCTCCGCCAAGCGGGTACTCGGCAACAACGTTGCCTGTCGTGGAATCGGAAATGACGAGTGTGTTCGTTGCCATAGGGCCGAACGACTGTCTTGCCTTGAAGATTGAGACCAGCCGATTCATGTCTAAGGCAACAGCAGTCTTCAATGGCGCATCCCCCATGAAGTTCGACACATCGCTCTCAGGCAACTTGATACTGCGCAGCGTTGTACCGAGTTCCACATCCACCAAGTCGACTTCTGCGGAAACTGAATGCTTCATAACAAGGACGTATTTGCCCGAACCGACTGGGATAATTTCATCGCCGGAAAAAGAACGAATCTGTCGGCCGTCTGCCACGTTCCACACATCTCCCTGTAGTGAGGATTGAATAAGGATACGTTCGCCATCGGCAATCGCCTGCAACGACAGATTCCGTACCTGACCATCGCCTTCCAGATTCAACACTCGAAGTTCGTCCGCTTCGCCCGTCGCCGCATCAAATCGTTGAATGGTCAGTTTCGTTGGTTTCCCAAAGCCCTGGAATCTGGGAAATGTTGCCAATGCCAGCGTTCGGCCCTTCTGCTGGAAGAAGAGAGAACCAGCGACAAGAGTCGATGACTGTTCGACAGAAACAACAAACTCACTCGACGGGTCGCCGGTTTTCAGGTCGTAGATGCGGATCATCCCCGCGATTTTGGATGATCTGGCAGCCGTACGATCAATCGGCAGACTTTGGAATACGGCAGCCGTGCGTCCGTCAGGTGAAATCGCAACCAGATTGTCCACCTGCAGGCGATTTGACACCGTCCATCGGTGCTCTTTAACCGCCAGCAACGAGGTTTCCGAGAGCCAATCAATCGCCTCGTTGCGCAGTTGCGGCATGAGGTTCGCCCAAAACTTCGAGACGGAATCCTCAAGCTCCTGCGAGTCCGTTCCTGCAAGATTCAGCACACTACGAGTTGTCGAACGCAGCTCCGCGGCTTGCCTGACCAGTCGCAATGCAGACGACTGCCGTCCAGCCACCTTCGCTGTCTTGAGCGATCGAGCCTGTGCCAGACGGCCTTCGGCCAGTTGTTGATAGGTGTCCAATACCACAGCCGGGCTCAGCGGAGACGGCCGCGACGTGGCAGATGTCAAGTCAGATTCAGACTCATCTGAAGATTGCGATTCAACACCTGCCTCCGTTCTCTCCGAGGCCGCCTGCAGTCGCTGAATGTCCAGCAGGGCTGCTGCGTGTTTCTCCTCGCTCTGCCGAAGGGCTTCAGTCAGTTCTTCAGTTTCACGCCTTCGTGAGTTCTCATTGGCCGCGGCGATGGCCCTGGCGTCTCGTGCTGTCCTCCACTCGAACGCAGCAACGCCCACGGCTCCTACGAGTCCGGCACCCAAAAGGCAGAAAGCCACTGTCCTCATCCTGCTCGTCATAATGAATTCCCTAGTGCTGATTTCAAATTTGGACAGGGTTGAAGTGAACAGTTCGACCACTATACGTCGAAGGCACGGCGATCACAACGACCCGTCGTCTGTTGGATTTCTCAATTCGTTGGGCCTGTTCGAGACGTTGGATGCCTTCCGGAGTGACTTCGCTGCCCCACGGAATAACAGTTGGTTCAGAGTGCTGTGAACACTGTTGCACCCACGGTACGGTTCCAAAATTACCGGCCACATTGAGAAGGCAGGAAACCAGAGAAAATCAGGCGCACTTTCTTCTGAAGAGGTCAAATCATCCCAAACAGCACGACTGTGCAAGCTCCACGCTCATTTAGTAAGTGTCGGTGGGCTGCCCGCGATCTGCAGTAACAGAACAACATTCTAAATGGGCACTAGGACTCCCCGACAAGGCGTGCCAGCAAGTGTGAACGGGCAGAGTGTGATGCCGATGATTGCCTCAAGAAAGACGGCTGCTTC
>JBDOMX010000968.1:1619-2661 GCA_039831615.1 Planctomycetaceae bacterium | reverse complement strand
TGTGACGGCGCGGGTTCCGATCGGCTCATCACCGTACTGCTCGGGAATATCCAGAACATCTGTGATTGCGTCCGCCAGCACTTCCGACTCAAGCGGCTGGATGAGCGCGTGAGAGTAGAACCGGTCGTCCGCTTCGTTGTCCGGCAGGGTCGTCGAACTTCGAGCGTACGCGGCGCTCAGACTGATTCGCCGCAGCGAGTGGCGCAAATCGTAACCATGTTCAATGAAGTCCTCGGCAAGCAGGTTCAGCAACTCCGGATGTGTGGCCGGATTCGTGTCGCGGAAATCATCCGTTTGTTCGACAAGACCCCGACCCATGAGAGATTTCCAGAGGCGATTGACGATGGCTTTGGCGAAATAGGGGTTGTCTTTACTCGTCAGCCAGGTTGCAAATTCGGTTCGTCCGTCGCCGGAATCATCGAGAAACCTGTCTCCTGGAATGCGCGGAATCGCCGCCTCGCCCGTCCGCGGGTGGGTCACCTCCCCGCGACTTGCCACTTGAATCACCTGGCCCCGCTCCAGCTTTGCGAAGATCGCAGCGAGTCCGTGATAGTCATCCTGTGTCCAGCGATCAAGAGGGTGGTTGTGGCAGTTAGCACACCTCAGCCGACTGGCCATAAACAACTCACTTGCAAACTCAGCCTGCTCCCGCGGTCCGGCGACCGTTCGATAGAAGTTGGCCGGGCCAACCTCGTGTGTGTCGCCGATCGACGTCAACATCTGGCGAGCAATTTCGTCGTACGGAACAGCCTGCGAAACCTGCTGCTTCAACCAACCATGGTACGTCAGCGCTCCCTGAACCTCACCGCCGGCACCGGAACGAATTCTCAACAGCCTGGCGAGTTGCAGAGTCCAGTACTCGGTGAACTCGCTCGATTTTAACAATCGGTCGATCAACTCCGTGCGCTTGCTCACGTCAGTTTGACTCAGGAATTCACCGATTGCTGCAATCGTCGGTAACCGCCCCGTGAGATCCAGAGTCACCCTGCGGAGAAATGTGGCATCATCCGCCTGTGGCGACAGAGGGATTCGCAGTATTGAC
>JBDOMX010000968.1:0-1609 GCA_039831615.1 Planctomycetaceae bacterium | reverse complement strand
CCCGCAGAATTTCGTCGTCGATGAAGTTGTGTCGTGGTGACGTCGACAGATCGATGGCGTCGTCCGCAAGCGGGACGATCAGTTCAAGTGGGACCACCCGGTCAAGATAACGGGCGACAACAATGTGCCGACCGCGTCGCAGCAGCTTTGCCGATGCCGTCTGCGGATCGATTGCTACCGCGGACGGGTCTTCAGCAGTGAACACCGTTGTGTGGGTCACGTCAACTACTGTGCCGTTGTTGAATTTCGCTTTTGCCGTCAGCTGCAGTGTCGAATTGATCTGGTCAGCGACGTATGACTTTGGCGAGACCTGAAACTCTTCGAGTCGTTTGGTGTCAGGGCGGGGCGTGCCCTGGCGAATCCAGTCTGTCAGCAGATTGGCCCCATCCCCGTCGTACTCCAGTCGAGTCCCCCCCTCGTGACTGACGGACTCGGTTGGCTTCAGGACAACGAGGCTTTCCTCCGGCTGAGCCGGATTGACACGACGTCCTTCGAGTTCCAGTACGATGGACTGATAATCGGATGCAGGATCGCCGCCGTACAGAGAGAGTCTGAATCCGCCCCGACCGACGGCGGCACCATGGCAGGCGCCTGTGTTGCAACCGGCCTTGGTAAAGATCGGAAGGATTTCATTGTCGAAATCAATCGTTGCCTCGCCCGCTTCCACGAAAACCATCGTCAGCGGAAGAATGGCAGCAGCGATCAACGAGTGGACAGACACGAAAGGCTCCAAATTCTCAGGTTCCTAATTCTCCGGGTTCTTCTTTGGCTTCGAATCATCCGCTCCGGCCTTCGATGGCGTGGCATCAAGTTTGGCCCATTTGCCGATCGCTTCCTGAGCGGACTTCGTGCCATAGTTCGACAGGCGTCCGGACTTCACAATTCTGGCGGCGATTTCGCCCAGTTGGCGACGGGCCGCCTCATTCTTTTTAACATATTCGTCAACCTGCGCTGCAGCCTTTTCCACGTCTTTATCCGCCGCGTCCTTTTGAATGACCGTTCGCATGAGTGCGGCGAGTTTGGGATCATTCTTTCCGTCGCGCGACTTCATCATTTTGCGATCGGCGTTCTGATACCGAGCGCCTCCCAGTTCGGCGATCGTGGGGACCTTTCCTCCTCCCATCGCGTCGACAATCGCTTTTAGAATTTTCGGTCCATCGGACTGCACGCTCGGCTGAACCAGCGCAAAATTCGCTGAAACTTTACCCTCATGTCCGACGATCACTGTCAGTGTCATATTACGATTGAGCCCGTAGGAACCGGGACCTTCCTGGCCCTCCGGGGAGATCCCGTAAACGACGTTTTCCGATGAAAGGTGTTTTTCGACAACTTTCATCCATTGAGCCGTTTTGGTGGAATCTACCGTAAGAAACACCACACCACTCTGAAGTCCGTCGGACGCCCGAGAGGCTGCGTAGCGCATTAACATGTTCGTCAGGCCGAATCCCGGCCTTGTCCTGGCGTGAACGAACGCCAGCAAGACCGGCTTACCATCGGCTCGCTTCACCAGGTCGATTTCGTGACCGGCTGTTTCACCCAGCACACTGTTCACCGAAAATGGTGGCAGCTTTTCCCCCACCTGCGGTCCGGAAAACACGGGATCATCACC
>JBDOMX010000516.1:0-2661 GCA_039831615.1 Planctomycetaceae bacterium | reverse complement strand
GGGTTGTCGCTCTGAAGGCCATTGCCGCCCGAATCGGAGGTGATTCTGGAACAATTGCTGAGCAGATCGATCGGATGTTTGCTCCTCGAACGATCTCTCAGGCCTCTCTTGTTCAAACGCTTCGAGACGGCCGTTTCTATGCATTGGGTCAGCCCGATGTCGAAGGGTCTGCACTTCGATTCGAGTACTTCACGACAACTACGGGCACGCAGCTCGAAGGCAAGGTCCTGGGGGTGACGAAAGTTCCTGGTGCTTCGAACAAGACGCCGGACGAATGGCGATCTCCGCAAACTACGATGACTCAGAGGTTGCAACCTTTGCTCCAGAACAGGGTCGTTTCAGGGTTCGAAAGTGGCATCGCGTTTGGTGTCGATCAATTGTTGAAAGCAAAGGACGTTGACGAGATTCTGCGGCTGTTGTTAATCGAAAAACTGATGAAGATCGGGGCAGAAGGCAGCGCGTTCACCCGAAGGAAAGCTGCTCCACACCTGAATAACATTGCTGCTGCAGGAGTCTCCCGCCTGACCAACTGGGCATCGCCCGATGACCGACGGGCAGACACAGAACGTAAGTTGGCGGGCGAGTTCATGAATAAATACGGCCAGCAAATCGTTGCGGACCTGGAATCCGCCGTAGACGATGTGAAACAGGAAAATGACAAACCGGTTGGCCCGATGATGGAATGTGTCGGGTGGCTGCACCGTAATGCGGCAGCTGAATGGGTGGTCGCCTTGCGAGACGAGTTGAAGACGTCGCAATCGACAACTCTGGTTGCAATTGGTCGCACGACATCGTCCTCCGCGGCGAACTTCTATCCCGTTGCAACCGTCACTGGGAGTGTGATTGGCTCCATTCCTGCACTTGACGTCGCGGACGCCAAGGAAGGCCACCCCGTCTATCGTGAATTACCCACGAAGTAAAAATCGTGAGCAAATGCTCCACCAATAAAGAATTTTCTGAAACACCAATGTCTGACCAGTACTACATTCGAATTCGCGGCGAAGTCAAAGGTCCATTGACTCGTGAACAGATCACCGCACAAATACGCCGCAAGCGGCTTGGACGCCACCACGAACTGTCAACGGATGCAATAACGTGGCAGAAGGCCGGAGACATGCCCGAATTCTTTCAGCCAGCCATCGCGCCGCGAGAACGAAACGTCGAGGTAGAGATAGAAACCGTTGAGGCAGACAAAGATCAGCCTGTACAGCACTCAGAGCCTGATGTCGATGCAGCAGTCGCCGGCGAAGAATGGTACTACTCCAAGGGCGGAAACAAACTAGGCCCCGTCTCGGCATCTGACATTCAGATGTGGTTGTCATCCGGACGTCTCAGTGCGAGCGATCTTGTCTGGAACGAAGGCTTTGACAATTGGCTGCCTGCCGGCGAACTGCCTCAATTTGCCAGCGCGGCGGGGGCTGGCGGAAAAAAATCTTCTGCTTCCGGCGATATGCAGCCCGCTGGCTTCTGGGAAGTGTTTATGGGCACCTCCAGAGCTGCCACGTTGCCCGAGGACGCGATTCACAAATATCCGAATCTGACCCGGTATCTGCGAATTGCGGAGGCCGCCATTCGCATTACATTTGTGCTAGCCTTGTTCCTGAATTTCGCCGGTTGGATCTACCTGGTTGGCCGAGCGGTGAACGATGAGCAGTGGGAGCTTGTTGCTGGCGGACTGATCGCCGGACCACTTCAGGTCATGCTTCTTTGGTTGATTTTCATCACAGGCATGGCGGGATTAGAATTCATTCGTGTTGTGATCAAAATTGAAGATAACACGGCATAATTTGTTCGAACCGAATCTCGCGGCACTGTGCCGGTCTGGAATCCAATACGTTTATGTCAACCAAACCCTTTAACGCCCTGAATACCAGGACCGTGACACTGTCGTGGGCACGATTGGATATCGAGCAGAGGCTGTTCTTTGCGGGTAAACGTTTTACTCGAGTCAACACTTTGCTTTCACTGATATTGGCAGTCCTGCTGGCACTGATCTTTCATGGAGTGCTGCTGTTGGCTCCTGGAACCGTTTTTCACAGCAAGTTCATCGGCCAGGGTATTATCCCCACGACGATTGTGTTTCTGTCCTCGTGGTGTTTGTCGATTCTGTTTCTCAAGTGGAAAAAACTATCTTTACAGAAGCGGTGCGTCGGCCTTCATCTAATCCCAGACGAAACAGACTTCGTGCTGTCGCCGACAACGGTGGATCGTGTCTTTGATCGCATGCTGGAACTGGTTGACGATCCGCGGCAATTCATGTTGTTTAATCGAATTTCAGTTGCTCTGTCCAACCTGAAAAATATTGGCCGAGTGTCGGACGTCGATGTAATCCTGAGATCTCAGGCGGAATCAGACGAAGCCGTTTCTGAATCATCATACGTGCTGTTGAATGGTTTCCTTTGGGCGATTCCGATACTTGGATTTATCGGAACCGTGCTTGGGCTTTCGATGGCTATTGGGGAATTCGGTTCCGTGATGAGTGCGGCATCGGGTAGTGCAGACGCTCTTCTCCCGGCTCTCCAAAACGTGACGGGGGGTCTCGGCGTTGCCTTCGACACGACGCTGGAAGCATTAGTTGCAGCACTGATTATTCAGATGCTTGTCACTTTCCTTCGCAAGTCTGAACAGGAGTTTCTGGACGAGTGCACTGAATATTGCACT
>JBDOMX010001200.1:0-2667 GCA_039831615.1 Planctomycetaceae bacterium | reverse complement strand
ACTTCCCGGGACGGAAAATGCGGACGATTTTTCGTCGGAATATCTTCTCCCCAACCTGATCATTCCGGGAGTGCAAAAGTGTGCCACGACGTCAATGTACGCCATCCTCAGAAGTCATCCGCAGTGCCGCATGCCAGCTGAACAGGAACTGAACTTCTTTACTGCCAGATGGAACGAGTGGAATCTACCGGAATACAGTCGGCGTTGTTTTCCGGATGATGGCCGCGGTGATCTCCGAGTCTTCGGAGAATCATCGACGACGTATTTCAGCACACCCGAAGCGGCGGTGCGAATTCGCGCCCCTCTCAAATGTCAGGGTGATGTCAGCAGACTCACAGCTTCGCTCTCTCGGCAACACAATTCGCTGTTTGAAATAGAGGTTGGCCCAATGTCGTTCAGGGTGACTCAGTTTTTCACGCTGCGCAATGTCGCTCCGTGGTCTCCACCGAGACATACGGCAGAGACCGCCGTACTACGATTCGGAATCTTACGGATTGTGAAGAACTGCATCGCTCTGCCGCGTCATCCGGCTTAGGTTTCGTATTCAGCGTGTTGCGAATACCATGCCGCGACCTTCCTGTGTCGAATCGGCGGATGGCGGGTGTTTCTTCTCCCGGCGACTGCCTGAGTGAGAACACGTTTCTGTTTCGGCGATAATCGACAATCTGCGAACGGCATGCAGCATCAACGTCGTACCAACGTGATTGTGATGCTGTGGCTGAAACGAATTCAGAAGTGAGCACTGACGATGATTCCGGCTGTGAAAACGATTTGTGTCCTCGGCGGAGGCAGTGCGGGCTATCTGGCAGCGTTGACCATGCGGCGTCTGTTGCCGGATCGAAACGTGATTGCCGTGCATTCTCCGGATAGGCCAGTCATTGGTGTGGGCGAATCGACAACCGCGTACTTCCCCTATTTTCTACACCGGCAGCTGAGGCTGGATCGAAAGCAGTTTTACGCGGAAGTGCAGCCGAGCTGGAAACTGGGGATTCGTTTTGTCTGGGGGCCATCGGAGATCGATCATTTTAACTATCCTTTCGGTTTCGAATTCTCAGAACGATCTGGTCCCCTGCGAAAGCGAGCCGCCTTCTATTGTCAGGAGAAAGCCGGACACGCGGGCCCGATCTCCGCGTTGATGGATCACGATCTTTCGCCGTGTGTGGTGGGCGAAGATGGCCAATATCAGTTGCTGAATCAGCCCTTCGGGTATCACATCGACAACCAGAGGTTTCTGGCCTATCTCGATCGTGTGTCGCGCGGGTTTGGTGTCGAATTCATCGCGGCCAACGTCGTTGATGTCACGCGCGGGGAATCCGGCGATGTGGATTCGCTGACACTCGAAGACGGGAATCGCCTGAAAGCGGATCTGTTTGTTGACTGTTCCGGATTTGAGTCGCAACTGCTGAGCAAGGCACTTGGTGAACGCTTTGTGGACTACGGCAACACACTGTTTTGCGATACCGCAATTGTGGGGGGATATGAACGCAGCGGCCCCATTCTGCCGTACACCACTGCGGAAACAATGGACCACGGCTGGTGCTGGCAGATTGATTTGCCAAACCATGTCACGCTGGGCTACGTGCATTCGTCGCAGTTTTGTACGCCCGAAGAAGCACGTGACGAATTGCGCCGCAAGAAACCGGAAGTCGGAGACAACCTTCGCGTCATCCGTTTCCCCAGTGGACGCTATGAAAACTACTGGGTACGAAACGTCGTGGCCATTGGCAATGCATCGGGGTTCGTGGAACCACTCGAATCCACGGCACTGCATGTGATTGCCGAGCAGTTAATTAGCACCTGCGCCGCGCTGCTGGACTCTGACTATCGCATCGAACCCGTCGCAAGGGAGGTTGAAAATTTTCGCTTCCGCAAAAACTGGGATTCCATTCGTGATTTCCTGGCCCTGCACTATAAGTTCAATCGACGGCTGGATACTCCCTTCTGGCGTCACTGTCGGGAACACATCGACCTTGGTACTGCGAACACCATCGTGGACATGTATCGTCAGCTGGGGCCGCACGCAGCGATGAAGACACATATTCCGGGCGACACGCTGGTCCAGTTCGAAGGCTATCTGGCTCTGCTACTTGGGCAGCACGTGGAGACGCAGCACACGACGGAATTTGACGCTCAGGACCTGCTTGACTGGGACGAATTTCAGCGAGCGATCAACAATCAGGTGGCCCGCGCAATTCCGGTTCGTGACGCGTTGAAGGTGGTAGGATCCCCCGACTGGAACTGGCGTTAATCATGTGCGAACTCCCGGCAATCGAATTCGTTCCAGCATTCCGGAAGAACACGCGACGGGACCTTCACCGGGCTAAAGTGGGAGAGTCGAGGTGTCGGCCGGAATACATTCGATTCGTCGTATGACAAGCGTCAGTCGACTGACTCAAAGCTGCTGTTCCCGTCACCTGCATTCGCCCTAAGTACTGGCGATCGAAACCTTCGGTAAACGCTGCAACCGGTGGATACACCCATGGTGCACGTACGCACTCCCGTTCTTCCGGATCTGCTTGTCACGCACGGGTCTTCCAGTTACAAAGTACAACCTGCGCCAATTTTCCGTGCGGTATCACCATCTGTCACAGGCAACGGGCCAGACGCTGGTGGATTTCGCGTACATCAAAAAAGTTGCTGACGGGGCAACGATGCGAACTTTACGGT
>JBDOMX010001146.1:0-2672 GCA_039831615.1 Planctomycetaceae bacterium | reverse complement strand
TTGTGGGAATCGTCGTGATCGTGATCGTGATCGTGGTCGTGATCGTGATCGTGGTCGTGGTCGTGGTCGTGGTCGTGATCGTGGTCGTGGTCGTGGCTGGCAGACGAGCCTGCGGGCGGGGGCGCGACGGAGGGTGCCGAGTGATCACAGCCGATCTGGAGTGATCCCATCGCAAGTAAACAAGCGGCACAACGGATTCGCATGTATTTCATGGTCGGTCACCCTTTTCGCTTCGGTTCGTGGACGGGCACTGGAACGGAGGACAAAATTTCTTCAACGATTTTTGGCGCCCCATCAAAGTCGCCACCGAGTCGCACCTCGAGTACTGGCCCCGCTACATCCTGAATATCGTCGGGTGTCACAAAGTCGCGTCCGCGGAGATGGGCCCGAGCTTGCGCAATGCGCTGCCAGGTGATGAGGCCCCGCGGGCTGAGTCCCAGCGTAATCGCCTTATGTTCGCGGGTCGCTCGCCCAAGATCCACCAGGTACTCTCGGACGTGTTCTGCCAATGCAACCTTGGAGACGTGTTCCTGTAGTTCGCATAATTGGTGTGGTGAGATCACGGTTGTCATTTCGGTCGTTGCACCCTCGGCAGAGCCGATATTTGCCTCAAGCATTTCGATTTCATTGGCACGATTCGGGTAGCCAATCCGTAGTTTCATGGCAAAGCGATCGAGCTGTGCTTCAGGCAGTGGAAAGGCGCCATGACTCTCGACCGGGTTCTGCGTGGCAATGACGAGAAAGGTTGTGCTTAATTGATAGGATTTGCTGTCGATCGTGACCTGGCGTTCGGCCATCGCTTCAAAGAGTGCACTTTGTGTACGGGGCGTTGCTCGATTGATTTCGTCGGCCAATAAAACATCCGAGAATACCGGTCCGTGATGGAATTCAAACTCTCTAGTCTTCTGGTCAAACATATTGAATCCAGTGATATCGGTCGGCAATAAATCAGGGGTGCATTGCACCCGGGCAAATTGCCCACCGACCGCGTGGGCAACTGCCTTTGCCAGTGTCGTCTTGCCCAATCCCGGAAGGTCGTCAAACAGCAAATGGCCTCGCGCCAGCAGGCAAGCCAGTACCATCTCAATGATTTCGTCTTTTCCGATCAGCGCATGATTCAGCGCGCCGCGCAAGGCGTCGATAGTCGACTGATGTTGGCATTCGGCGTCATGTATTGGGGCAGCGATTTCCCCGTCCCAGATCGTTGCTTTTTTTGTGCCCATGGCAAACGCCTCGGGGGCTCTTTTAAGTAGTGGTGCATAGATTGGAGGCGGCTTACAATCGTTACAGCGGTGCAGGCATTTGCAATATCGGGCCCGTCTGCAGAGTCAATCCTCCACCTAGAGTATAGCAGTCGCTCTGACCATAAGAAAAATTGCTCAACTGCCGCCCGCGTTTCGGTATCTCGGTCACGTAGGAGGGGGGCATACCAGGAGCTGATTGTCCTTTCGGCGGGGCGAGGACACCCGGCCAGCCATGCTCGCCAAGCGAGTAATCGAAGTGTCCAGCGGATGCGGGCTTCGGTGGACCGCCTTCCCATGAGGCGGCAGAGTAAACTGCCAAGAAAAGCCAGCCAGGCTTGTCGCTTTTTGAAGGAAATAAAAAGTGCTGCGAAAACCATCAACAATAAGACGCTGTGGCGTTGGCACCAAGTCAAGAAACCCAATGCCAAGCTGCGTGCCCACTGGCCGATGGTGAGGCTCTCAGCAGGTGGTTCGTATCCAGGGGTTGGCTCGATCGCCACCCACGTGTTATCGCCCACATAGACCTCCGCCCAGACGTGGACGTCTTCGGCCAGGACCGTGGTTTGGCCTGCGCGACGATCAAAGCGATCGCTCCGGGCGTAGAATCCCGTAACGAGGCGAGTGGGATAACCTAAGTTACGCAACAAAATTGCAGCGGTAGTTGCAAACAAGTAATCGGGTCCGCGACGCTCGGTAAGAAAGCGGTTGACTACGTCGGTGCAGGTTGCGTCGGTCGTTGCTTGACGATCGAGAATGAAATCCTCCCTCAAATGGTTTACGACTGCCTCTACCTGTCTCCACCCCCGCGGCACCTCCTTGGTCCATGCGTTCGCCGTGTGGGCGACGAGGTCCGCATTCGTCGCACTTTTCGTCAGTTCATTAAGGCGTTTTTCTGTGAGCACGTCAGTCGAGTTGTTCGCCTGTTGCTCTAATTGGTCTGCGTGTGAGTAATGGGCAGTGAAATCTTCCGATCGAAGCGACTCCAGGTTCAGCGTCTGCGATCTTAAGTGTGCGACGGTGAGTTGCGGGATTTGTTTTCGCAGCGGCATGCACATCACGGAGTCGATTGTCCAGCCATAAAAGTCAGGCCGATTGACCTTGTGGACGTGGACTGCCGCCAACTGCGGTGACGAGGGGAACCGATTTGTTTTGAGGTTGATGAATTTGACGGCATGTGGTTCGAGGCCGCGATAAAGGGGCGGCTTTCCTAGAGTGGAGCAATAGGCCCACGGTTTGCCGCGGTCGTCCTCTATCCGGATCGGAGGGTGCGGGTCGGGCTGCCCGGAGTGCGTCCATTGCTGACCGTCGAAGGTGTCGAATCGCTCGAGGGCAAGATGTAAGGGTGTGCGACCCGCAAGATAGAACATGGCCGCCGCATTCCGGTCATCGAGCGCCGCGCGTCTTCGCTCCACGTGTCGTCGCAGTGCA
>JBDOMX010000545.1:0-2672 GCA_039831615.1 Planctomycetaceae bacterium | reverse complement strand
AGTCCGCACATCCAATCGGTATTGAGCCGTTACTGGTATTGACAGTGAACAGTGGTGCGAACACCACGGGCGTCAATCTCGCCACGGGGAATGTCCCGTCTGCAAAGCGCGGTATTCCGCGGCAGGCTTGCCCAACGCTTATCTCAGTCCTTCCAAGCTGACGGCTGGGGCCGTAGATCGTGGAGTGGATTACAGATGAGCAAGATGTCATCGGAAGCGTCATCGATCTAAAGAACCAAGATCTCGCACACGACATTGCGTTGATCACGCAAGCGATGGCAGACATGGTCAAGCGACCAACGAGTTTCGCGCAGGTCAGAAAACACACTGGACGCCAAACTTTCAGCGTAACAGAGAAGCAGATCACTTGCTGTTATGGATGCGAAATATGAGGTCGCCTGAGGGTTGCTTTCGTTTCCCATCCCACTCGGAGAGCGCATGATCGTCTTTTCCGTCCAGGCCCACGCTATAAATAACCGGTCGCCCATCGATAACCTGCATCCGCAGCGGGCCGTCTCCATAGGGGTTAGACGGCACCTGAGTAACCCCTGCATTCTTGAAGATGGCGGCTAAACTTGTCGCTGCGGTGTTATGCTCGAACTGCCACATCTTTAATGCAACCAAACACATCGTACCCTTCAGTCGGGCCTCATTCGCGATCAGCGTATGGATCAATTCATTCCAGAGCAACGGCTCGAAGAAAATCGCAAGACGCAGAGCGGCCAAAGGTGCGACAATCTGCTGGCGCCGTTCCCGCTGACACATTGCGATCAGTTTTTCTCCGTTGTCAGCCAGTAGCGCCGTGTACACCCGGCCGAGAGCGTCAACTTCCAACGCATACTCGCTATCCGGCATCAGTTTTCCATGGGAATCCCAACCCGTGGGCAGACCCGCAATTCGACGGCCGTCTCCAGTCCAATCCCGTGTCGCATATTTAGCTACGGAGAGGTCCGAACCGAAGGATTCCATGTCGTGAATCAGTCTCAAGGAGTGCAGGAATCCGCCGGCAAACAGGGGGGCGTCCTCTTGAATGCCAAACGTCTCGCGCAATGCTTGTTGGGTAAACGGTCCCGTCCGATGTTGCAGATCATGAAGGGACTGCCGCGCTACCACAAACTCGCCTTGCATGGCGTGCCGAAACCGCTCCCCCGCGGCTGACTGCAACTCGCGCAGTCCCGACAACAGAATCGCACATTGCTCCACCGAAAGGTCCGTCGATTGAAGTATCTGGTTGATGATGTCTTCGCAGGCGATGCGGTCCATTGCCAGGCTGACCAAGTGTCCAAATTCTCCGGACCTGCGTCGCACATCGCGACTCAGTCGCATCAACAGTTTGAGATCGCGCAGTGCCTGGGTCACGTTTCGCATTTTTAAGTTGCGTCGCGTTCGCCATGTCACGACACGTGCGACTTGCCTGGCACCGGATAAGTGTGGTCGCAGGGCCAGAACGTCGATTCCCGTTTCGAAGACGCAGTCAGGCCGTTCTTGCGCCAGCACCAGTTTTTCAAAACCGATGTCATACCCGGCCAGCCAGCTATCCACGTTTGCAGTGCTGACCTTTGAAGAATCTTGCTCCCATTGGTCAATCAACTCACCGTAGATCTCGTAACGACGATCTGCAGCCTGCTCACGAACCCGGATGGCTTCGGTTTTTTCGACATCAAACGAGGTGAAACAAACTGTAAGATCAGATGTGAACTCAAAAAGTGCGTCCAGATAGATCCGGTCCGCATTGTCCCGGTCCTGAGGCGCCTGAAAGAATGCGGCGACATCAAACGGTTCCTGGCCAGTTACCCATTGAGGTGCCCGAGACACAGCCCCGGGAAATGATGGAAATCCGCGCGTAGCCGCATCAGACAAATCCCCGTCGCCTGCGACTGTGGATGCGTCTTTCACCAGCTTGTTCTTGGCTGGATCCGTGACGATCCGGCTTCGATCCTGAGGCGTTGGATTGGACTTGGCCTCAGTCGACGGTGCAGAGACTGTTGGTGGTTCGGCTTTCGAACAACCCTGCGCCAGTGCCAGACTCAAACAACCCAAGAAACCTATCGAACATCCATTCATTCGGAGTCCTCTATTGAACGCATGCGGCGGCCACGGAACATGGGTTTCCAGCGATTCGTGTACACAGAGCAGCGCTCGGATGGAGTCGGCGATTCTTGCACGAGCCATGCTTGTAGAACAACAAGAGTGGACGAAACGAAGATTGGCATCGCCAGATCAAATTTTTTCGCCAGAACGATGATTTTCAGTCATGCAAACATGGCAGCGATGTGGGAGTGCTTGTTTCGTTACTCCATGTCATCCTGCCGGCGCCCTCAGCGACGGTATCCCTAATCGTGAATTGAAAATCAACCCTTCAGACTGACGGCACGGACGCAACGTCATGTCCACGTGCGCGTCTCCTCTCGACGGTCCGGCTCGAGCGATTGTCAGCGTTCACGACGCTACTACAAACGTCGCCCCTTGTGGTCGCCAACTCGCAATACGCCCGCCTGCCACAAACTCGCCGAGTGCCACAGGCCCCGTACTGCTGCAGGCGCGTGCCAACCGTTCGGATCGCCCCAAGGTACGTCCAGCGAGATGAGGGACTCTATCAGGTTCACACGACCGTGAAGATTGTCATTGATGTGTCACCTGCGTTGTTTCGCAGCATTCCACCGTCGCAACAC
>JBDOMX010000529.1:0-11818 GCA_039831615.1 Planctomycetaceae bacterium | reverse complement strand
CGGAATTCAGCGTTTCAAATGCCACTTGCTGCGAGACCGCTGACATGCGATACACTGGTGTTGGATACTCACGTCCCCTGTGAGTGCCAGTGTCCTTAACGGAATAAGGATTGCTCGAGTAATAACTGTCGCGAATTCAATGTAGCCATCACGCTCCGCCGTGATGATCCCCTGCCAAAACAGGACAGTTGTTGCTCGAACGGTCCTAACTGATAGAAACCTGATGAATCTGATCGTCGCTGTCGCCGCATTGTTACTCATTCCGGGTCTGATTGTGACGTGGTTCGGCGCCGGGTCTTTTGTGGCCGCTCGACCGCAATCGGTGGGTGACCCACCAGCGGATCTGCCTGCGACTCCCATTTCGCTCAACAGTGAGTCCGGCAGCCGCCTCGCGGGCTGGCACCTGCGGTCCGCCGACCATCGGGGAGTTGTCGTGCTGCTTCACCCGTATCAGGGATGCCGCCTGACCATGGTGGATCGAGCCAGGTTCCTGCATTCCAAAGGGTACTCAAGTGTCATGATTGACCTGCAGGCCCACGGGGAAAGCCCAGGCGAAAGAGTCACCATTGGATATCGGGAACGGCACGACGCGAGAGCCGCCGTGGAATTTGCTCGCACCGAACATCCGCATGAGCCAATTGCTGTGATTGGGTTTTCCATGGGGGGGGCAGCCGCACTTCTGGCATCGCCGCTGAACGTGGATGCCATGGTTTTAGAGTCTGTTTATCCGGATATCGAGACGGCCGTGAAGAATCGGGTCGTCGTCAAACTCGGCGCGTTCGCAACACTTCCCGCGCGTCTGCTGCTGATGCAGTTCCGGCCACGGCTGGGAATCTCACTCGCCGACATGCGACCCATTCAACATCTGCCAGACGTCGGCTGCCCGGTGTTCATCATGTCGGGAACCGTTGATCGCCACACCACGGAAGCTGATACGAGGGCGATGTTCAAGGCAGCGGCCGAACCCAAACAGCTGTGGTTGCTGGATGGTGCGGACCACGAGGACCTGTACGATTTCAATCCGCAGGAATATGAAACGCGGCTGCTGGAGTTCTTTGAGCAGCATCTGATCACAGCAGGCTCCACTCTGCCGACGCGGCACGTCGTCTCGGAACGAAGCGTCAGCTAGCCCGAATGATTCACGTAGGCCGGACCGCAGGTCGCGAGCGTTGCCGGAACGGCGCAAACCCGTCGAATGGCAAACCGCAAAGTGCGCGCATGAAGCTTAACAAAATTGCGACCGAAGTTCCGGCACTGCACGGGTTTGCCGGGTCCGGCCTGCATTTCGAACGAATAATGCGGGCCAGCATGAAAACGGTTGTGGCTCAACGGATGCATGACGCAGGCTGCCGCCGGGTCCGCAACTGACGTCACGTCCTCGACCGTCTCGTTTCGCCTGATCGTCGGCACGCGACTCAATTCACAGTCTTCAACACTCGTGTCGACTCAACATGCTGCCTCAGGTCCTGCTCCTTCCACCACGTGGGCTTGAGGCCTCGCCGAGAGTACAGCTTTTCCCCCTGGTCCAGGTAGTGCGGTGATGCGGGATGGCCGCTTTGCCCCCACGGTGTGCATGTCAGGGATTCAATTCCGTCTTCGTGGAAGAACATCAGGATGATCGCCATCGATCCGTTTCTGGCGGTGAATTGTCCCGGGTGCTCGCGGTCCGGGTCGCAGCGAACATCGAACAGGGTTTCTGAGAAATTGGCAGTCTTGTTTCCCGACCGGAACTCAGCGCCGTCAACCGGAAAGTAGCGACCGCCCCGTCCGACTTTGTGGATATCACCCCAGGCAATATCCCAGCGACCGTATTGCGTTTTTAATTCATCGATGGTCTGCTGCAAAAGGTCGAGCGTCTGTCGTTGTTGAGCGGCGTTGAGATGTTTACCGGCGGCCATCGGAGACAGGTCAAGTTTCTCGCCACACTTCAATCGCCAGAACTTGTACACGGGAGTGGCGGTGGAATCGGAGGTGAATTGTCCATCCCAGTCGAGAATCGCGTCGACGGCAGCGGCAAACTCGGCATTCATCAGCGCATCCTGCCCCACCGCAGTCGTCGCAGCCTTCAATTCGTCCTGCCACAGCTCGGCCAGAATGTCGTGCACATCGAGCGCGATCGATATCGCCTCGTCCCGGGTGATGGAGTCATCATTGTCCAGCAGCTGGCGAGTACGAATGCCGCGAGGGTTGTTGATCTCCCAGTCGGCCACATTGAACAAATGGCTCAGGTAGCGGTCTTTTTGGAATGGTGAGTCCGGCATCATGTTTTCCGGAGAGATATTGCAGTTCTGCATATATCCCTGCGGCGGGTTAAAGATATGAATCAAATCGTCGACCGGATGAATTCCTTTCCATGCGGTTGCTGACGTATGGCCAGGAACAGGTGCGGTCCAGTCATAGCCGTGTGGTCGGATCGGAGACTTGCCGGTTCTCACGTATCCAATGTTTCCATGAACATCGGCGAACATGATGTTTTGTTCATTGAACTCCCCCATGCCAACGGCGGCATAAAATTCGTGCACGTTCGTGGCCGTGACCATCTTCCATGCCTGCTGCATGATCTTCGTCGATTCCAGCAATGGCGCTGCGCCGACATACGCCTTGCTGCCGGCGTCTCCGGAAAACTTCATGACTGGTCCCAGATGCGTGAAGACCGCCGGGCGAATCACCGGATCCTCGTCTTTGACTCTGATTGAGAAATCGACCTTCGTCGCTTTGCGCCATTCCCCGTCGTAGAGGTACTCAGGCTGGTCATCGCCGTGCATGGTCATTTCATAGGCATCGCCACAGTCGGGGCCTCCCGTCGTTAATGCCCATCCGACATGCCGACTATGCCCAATTGCCAGCAGCGGGGTTCCAATGAGGAAGTAACCATTCATGTGCAGGTCCCCTGCATGGACGCGCGCCTCATACATGACAGCCAGGCCTTCCCAGGTCAGATGTGGATCTGACAGCAGAATGGGGATTCCTTCGGCGGAACGAGACGGCGACACAGCCCATTCGTTGGACCGCATTGGCGGACGCGGGCGCGCACCGCTGTTGCCGATGTCATCGTTAATGGCACCCAACGGCCAGCGGAGAACCATGGCACGACTGACTGTCAACATCATCCATGGCTCGAGTGCGACGGCGAACTCCGGCACCTCGTCCGGATGCTCGTTTGCATACGCTTTGACTCCATCGGTAAACCCACCGACAATCTGCCGCAGGTGGGCGGGCATTTCACGCCACGCTTTCTGCGACATGTCATTGTTGCGGCAGAGTCGCATGAGGTAGTCATGGTCGACATATTTCCTGCCGAATGCCTCGGACATCGTCCCCATCCCTGTCCGAACCGCGGAATAGATGTCGTGCAAACGGTCTTCAGCCTGAACGTATCCCAGGCCGAAGGCTCCCGCCGCGGCTGTTTCAGCGTAGATGTGCGGGACTCCCCACGTGTCTCGATGGATCGTCACTTCGTTCTCAGTTGCAGAGACTGTGATCGCCGTCGATAGTACCAGGGCTGGGATGATGACCATGATCCGGTGGTGCACGAACGTACTCCCTGAATCTCAAATCCGCTTGAATTCACACGACAAATGCTCGGGCCTCATCGGTCCCTGGGAAACCACACATCGATTCGTGCATGCATGGTGTAAAGCCGCCAGGCGTCACCATCATGAACCAGCATCCCGCTGGACTTGTTTCCTTCGACAGGCAGCACAGGGCCTCGTGCTGCCTTCGTCCAGTGTCGCAGATCATCGGATTCTGCAAAGTATGTACACCATTGGCGAGGTTTTGCAGGAGTGCCGGTGCCGTGAAGCACGGCGCAGTAGTGGTCGTCGATGCGCACGATCTGATTCATGGCAATCATTCGTGCGTCATAATCTTCGGGGCCAGGAGTGATCAGCGGGGCATCTGATACGTTCGTCCACACCTTTCTGTCAGTCGAAACCGCCAGCCAGATTCCGGCATCATATCGTTCGTAGAACAGGTGCCAGACGTCGTCTTTCACGTAGACGGTCGGTGTCCCGTGGGGTCCAGGCTTGATCGGCTGGCCATCTGTCTGCCGCACATCCAGCGATCCGGTGCGTGTCCATTCGATTCCGTCTGCGGATTCAAGCAACTGTGGCTGGTCGCCTGCTCCTTCGGCAAACATGAAGTAGCGATCGTTTTGCTTGATGACCATCATGTCCTCGATCCACACCTCATCGAAGATGGGTCCGTCCGACCTGCGTTTCCAGGCGATTCCATCGGGCGACGTGGCGTAGCCCATCTTCATCGTGAGCGGCTGTCGTTCTTTGTTGTATCCGGTGTACCACAACTTCCATGTATCACCGTCTTTCATTACCCATCCGCGTTCTCGAATGAGCGCATCCCACTCTCCGGCGCGGCCGCTGAATAGTGGATTATCGGAATGCCCCTGCCACTCAATCGAAACCACGGAACGATCGTCTGCAAGGAGGAGGCCCGAGCCTGTGAATGTGCCCACAGGAATCAGCAGGATCAGAGAAACTCGAAGTGCTGAGCAGATCATGAAACATCCTTCACTGAATCCAATGCGGTGGTCAATCGATGCCACAGGTCCTCGACCGGCTCGATCCCTGCGCTGAATCTCAACAACCATCGGGACGCTCCGCAATGTTCTGCGAAATCCAGTTCCGTATAGTGAGCCAAAATCGTGTACGGACAGCAGAGCGTAAAATTGGTGCCCAAATTGGGTCCCTTGGAGATCTGCAGCCGGTCAAACACTTCGGGAGTGGTTGATTCGGCGTTCTTCAGCACGATGGAAAACACCGCGCCACAACCAGGATTGTCGGGGCTGTTATCTTCCGGAAAGAAGATCCGGGCGATGGCCGGATGTTGCCGGAGTCGTTGCACGAGAATCCGGGCATTTTTGACGCACTGGCGCGTGCGTGTTTCGAAGTCACGCGAATTCTGTTCGAGAACTTCGGTATCGAGATCGCTCAGAGTTTCTTCGAAGTCATCATCCACCGCCGACCGGAATGAGTCGTAACCTGCCGCATCAGGATTAAGGACCAGTGCGCCGGCCAGCACGTTGCCATAACCGCTGAAGTACTTGGTGAGACTGGTGACGACCGCGTCACATTGAGGCAACACGGACTGCTGACTGCAGGCTCTGAGCGTATCGTCGACCACCAACAGGGAATCAAACTCCTGTGTCGTCTTCCACAGTTTTCCCAGGTCGGGCGTCCTCAGCAATGGATTGGTTGGCGTTTCACAGAAGACGGCGGCAAATCTGCGGTCCGGAAACAGTCCCTGCAGCTTGACCTGATCGTCAGCAGTTCCCATGGGCAAAAATGCGTGGGTTGCTCCTGGAAACCTTTCCTGAATCTTCAGTGTATCCACGTAGGGAAAACCGAACTGGCAGGTCGGGCGCCCTGGGGCTCGCCGCTTGATCGCTCGCCAGGCGCAGGCAATGGCCGCCATTCCGGATGAGAACAGATAGACGTTGTGATCTGCTGTCTGGTGGAGATCAGCGACTCGTTTACGGAGGATGGATTGGCTGTCCGTCTGCGTGAAAGTCACCGGCTGTTCCGCCAGAATCGCTCGGGCCATGCGCGAAGAGACCAGTTCTCCGGCATACTGCCAGTATTGTTTCAGCAGAGGCAGTTCTTTCGGTGTCACGACCACTCCCACGCAGGGCTGGCCCGGGATCGGCTGCGTGGCGGCCGACGAGCCCCCCATATGCTGAACGTACTGAACAGCACGATTGGCGGCTGCCGCTGTCGCAAATGGCAGACCTGCACCGTCGGGAAACATTTCGTTGCACAAATGCCTGACGTCCGGGTGCAGACAAAACCGCGGGTAGGCGGCCTGAAGTCGATCAACGACGACCGGGTCGCCCTCTTCGTACGCGATGTTGTGGTCCCAGTGTGGCAGGCAGGCGGAGACGGCATCACGATCATCGGGCATCGGAAGCCCGAGGTGTTCGGACTTCCAGCGAGGAGACGTAAGCAGGTCGATGGGCATGGCGGCAAAACGGGTGGAGTGCAACTCGAAATCTGACGAGGCAGAAACAGAACACGGAATCACAGGATTCAGATGTCAATCCCGTGGTTCATGTAGAGGGACGGCTGATCCGTGCCAGGATGTCCCACCATCACCGCGGGAACGCCGGCAAACGTGGAATGCGGCGGAACATCTGTCAGCACCACGCTGCCGGCTCCAATCTTTGCCCCTTCTCCAACCTCGACATTGCCCAGAATCTTGGCTCCGGCACCGATCAGGACGTCGCGCCGCACCTTGGGATGGCGGTCGCCCGTGGCTTTCCCGGTCCCCCCCAGCGTGACTTCGTGTAACATGGACACATTATCACCGACAATAGCCGTTTCGCCGATGACAACAGACGTGGCATGGTCCATCAGAATGCCCTTGCCAATGCGGGCGCCCGGGTGAATGTCGACACCAAAGATCTCCGAAATACGGTTTTGCATATGGACAGCCAGCAGGCTCCGACCATCGGTCCATAACCAATGAGCGATCCGGTAGGCAGCCAGCGCGTGAACACCTTTGAGATACAGGAGCGGCACGAGGCAGCAGGCGACTGCCGGATCCCGGTCCCGTACGGCAAGAATATCAGCCTGGATGGACTGAGAAATCCCCGGATCTGACGTCATTGCCGTTTCCATGATTTCGCGAAACTGCATTCCGGAAACGGTCTGAGATTTCAGTTTTCCTGCCAGATGGAAGCTCACGGCATCATCAAACCGGTCGTGATTCAGAATCGTCGCGTGCAGATAGCTGGCCAGCATCGGCTCGGTTTGCACATGACCAAGCGCTGCTTCTCGAATGGAACTCCAGACGGAATGCCCTTCAGCCACTGTGGTATGAACTGAGTTTTTTTCTATTTCGGTCACGGATACTCTTCGACAGATTTCGTTTAGGCTGCCAATTCAGCTGGCTTGCGCGGAGTCACTGTAACAATTCGGAATGGCGGTTCGTGCTCAAAGTCGGCGGCAGCAGGCCTGTTCATGCTCAATCGAGGCAAATTCAGAGACAGCACAGGCGGCCTGCACGGAACCAGTCTGATGATTTGATCGAAACTCTCAAGCTGGACGTGGTGTTTGCGCACAATTGCACGAGGTGATGGCCGTCTATCACCGGAATGCCGGCTCGAATACGATATCTCCAACAGAGGAAACGTGTATGCCGCCGTGGATTGCATCGTGGCAGCATGTCGGAATCATACATTCGCTCCGCCTGTGTCATAGTCAGGACATGCCGCAGGGCTCAATGGTTCTGCCCAACCGGTCATCGCTCCATCTGGCGAAGAAAAACCCGCGTTCCTACAATACGTCTGCCGATCGGGCAGTATTGGCACTCTCAATTTCGGTATGCCCCATTTCATGATTTTCCGGAAGGACTGCAAAATGAAGAAGATTGGCAACAACCCCTGGATGACTCTTGTTTTTGGCATGGCTGTCGGCGCGACGGCGGTGTGGCTGCTGCCGCAGCAACCGCTCACCGCAGGCACCGCCAACAGTTCGGATAAGTTTTCCATGGTGACCGTTCCTGTGGAGGGGATTCAAGCCGACACGGAGGCTGTTTTCATTCTGGATCACCTCACAGGCATTCTTCGTGGAGGTCGATTGAACAACCAGACCGGGACATTTACGCATCAATTCCTGCACAATGTCGCAGCCGACTTTCAGGTCGACCTGGGAGGAGGAAGTCCTGATTACTGCATCGTGTCAGGATCCGCCCAACTGAATTCACTGGGCAATCAACCTTCCCGCGGGGCCATCTATATTGCCGAGAAAAACTCGGGTGTGGTGGCGGCCTATGGTTTCGCTCTCCCACGCGGACGTGGGGCAGCCGGACTGCTGCCTTTGAACCGACTCGACAACTTTAGCTTTCGCGAAGGTTTTTAGAGCCGTTTTCAAAGTGTCGTGGCGGGACTGGCTCGCCGGGGGCAAGGGATGGCTGGACTCTGATCCTTCCACCACGGCCACGAACCAGCGTCAGACGCTGCCAGCGGAACGAGGTGTGGGGCGACTGCCGGTGACACCCGCCGCTGAGTGTTTCCGTGCAGCTCACCCACGGGCCGGATTTGACATCCGGTGGGGCGGTCTGTGTAATCCCGTGGTCGGGCGTCCGCGTCGCCAGGAAAGGCGGTGGGAGCAGAGTCGCGACGGAACTCGAGGATTCGAACATGCCCCGCCCGTGGTTGTTTCGACCACATGACGCCGCTGCCATCAAACGGTTGTCTCAGGAACTCCGGCTGTCACCGCTGGTCGCTCAGGTGCTGATCGCCCGCGACATGGCCCATGCCGACGTAGCGCGCGCCTTTCTGAACGCCGAGCTGGCCGATCTTCATGATCCATCCCAGTTGCCGGGCGCCGATCAGGCGGCCGAACGAATTGTCGCGGCCATCGGGGACAAACGTCGGATCACGATCTACGGCGACTACGACGTCGACGGCGTCACAGCGACCAGCGTCCTGTGGCATTGTCTCTCCCTGGCCGGAGCCACGGTCGATTACTACATCCCCTGTCGGATGGAAGAAGGGTATGGTCTGAATTCTGAAGCGATTCGGCAGCTGCATGAAGAAGACCCCGGGCGCCTGCTGATCTCTGTGGATTGTGGCATCGCCAGTGTGAAAGAAGCAGCCCTTGCTCGGGACCTCGGTCTTGAGCTGATCATCACGGATCATCACCATATCGGACCCGAACTTCCCGCAGCTTCCTGTCTGGTTCACCCTCGACTTCCCGGCGAGGATTACGCATTCGGCGATCTGTGCGGAGTGGGCGTGGCGTTCAAGCTGGCGTGGGCCGTCTGTCAACGACTGGGAGACGGCAGGAAGGCCAGCCCGCGGATGAGGGAATTCCTCAAATCGGCCGTAGGTCTCACGGCGATTGGCACGGTCGCCGACGTCGTCCCGCTCATGAGCGAAAATCGAGTGATCGTGCGTTACGGCCTGCGAAGCATCAAGGACAATCCTTCATTGGGCCTCAAAGCTCTGATGACGATTTCGAAACTTGATGAGAAGCCGCAACTCACCGCCGAAGATATTGGCTTTGGACTGGCACCTCGCATCAATGCCGCCGGACGTCTGGGGCAGGCTCGACTGGCGGTTGAACTTCTGACCACATCGAATCCGGAGCGTGCCACGTCGCTGGCCGACTATGTCGATCAACTCAACAACAACCGCAAGACGGTTGAACGCCGCATTTTAAAGTCAGCAAAAGACCTGGTCGATCAGCACCCTGAGTGGGCCGACCATCCGACACTGGTGCTGGCCGATCATGAATGGCATCCTGGCGTCATTGGAATTGTCGCCAGTCGCATTGCGGAACGCTATGAAAAACCAACAGTCCTGATAGCTCTCCGCGAGAACGGCACCGGGCAGGGCAGTGGCCGTTCGTGGGCTGGTTTTGATCTGTATTCGGGCATTGCCGCCTGTCAGGAATGCCTCATCGGCTTCGGCGGACACAAAGCGGCCGCAGGTGTCAGAATTGATGCCGGACGTGTGGACGAGTTTCGCACGCGTCTGGCAGAATGGAGCCACACGAATTTCTCACCGCAGGAAGCCGACCTGGCTCTGCAGGTCGACGCGGAGGTCCTGCTTTCTGAAGTCACGCGCCGCGCCGTGGAGGAATTGAACTATCTGGGCCCCTTCGGAGAAGCCAATCCGGTGCCACGATTCGCCGCCACGAATGTTGAACTGGTCGAACCTCCGCGTACGATGGGTGAAGGCGATCGGCACTTATCCATTCGTATTCGACAGCATCAAACGGTCATGCGAGCGGTCGCTTTTGGTCGTGGCGAATGGGCCGAGGAGATTGCCGCTGTGAAGGGACGCCTGTCGGTCAGCTTCGCTCCGGTGATCAATTCATTTCGAGGATTTGAGAGTGTGGAATTGAGGTTGATTGACTGGAAGCCTGCCGAGTGACGAGCACACACGCCGGCTTTCGCGTTGTCCGTGACTGAAATCCTGCTCGAGAGACCCGGCGACGACGTCATCGCCGGGTCGGTTCCATGGTCCTTCATGCCCAGCCAGCCAACAACCATTCAGGACCGCCTGTTGACGCCCGTGCAGTTTGTGCCAGGAGTCGGCCCGGGCCGCGCCGAACTACTGCACAAACTGAATGTGCGCACGGCCTTCGATCTGCTGTATCACCTGCCGCATTCGTTTAACGATTTCAGCAATGTGAAAGCCGTGCCCCGGCTGGAGGCAAATGTCGAACAATCTGTCCACGGAGTTGTGGTCGATCGTGATTCCCGCAAACTGCAAAAAGGGCGTACCCTGGTCGGCGTCCTGCTGGATTGCGATGGCCACTTTGTTCGCGGCACCTGGTTCAACCAACCGTGGATGTTCAGCAAATTCCACGAAGGCGACCGCGTCGTCTTTAGCGGAAAACCGAAACACCGCGCCGGCCGCTGGGAATTCAGCAATCCCCTGATGCATTTCCTGACACCCGACGACGACGACGATGTCAGCACTGCCACCGGAGTTCTGCCGCGTTATCCACTCACCGAAGGCATTTCGATGGATCAGATGCGGCGCATGACAGCCAGCGTCGTCGAACATTTCGTCCATGAACTCAGCGATCCACTGCCGGACAATTTCAGGAATTTTCACGAGCTGCCAGGAATCATCGATGCCTTGCGGGGCGTCCACCGTCCTGCCTCAGTGCAGGACTTTAAACAGGGGCGACATCGCCTCATTCTGGACGACCTGCTGGAGTTTCAACTGGGTCTGGCGCTGCGCCGACGTCTCTGGAGCCACACGTCCAAAGCTCCCCCCATTCCGACATCCGCCATCGTTGATGCAAGAATTCGAAGACTGTTTGAATTCCGCTTCACGGACGGGCAGGACGCAGCCGTCGCGGAAATCACTGCCGATCTCGCGAAAACCCAGGCCATGCACCGATTGCTGCAGGCTGACGTGGGTGCCGGAAAAACGGCGATCGCGGTGCACGCGATGCTGGCAGCCGTCGCGGCCGGTTACCAGACCGTGTTGATGGCGCCGACCGAAGTCCTCGCAACGCAGCACTGGCAGACCTTCGAAGAACTGCTCCATCACAGTCGTGTGAAACGTGGCTTTCTGATCGGAGACATCCCGGCGGCCCCAAAGAAACGGCTGCTTGATGAGATCGCTTCCGGGGAATGCCAGTTGGTGGTCGGCACACAGGCCGTGATTCAGGAGGCCGTGCAATTCCACAATCTGGCTTTGGTGGTCATCGATGAACAACATCGATTCGGCGTTCGGCAGCGCGCCCGCTTTGGCCGTGATTCCGAGTCACCGCATGTTTTAGTGATGACGGCCACTCCGATTCCTCGCAGCCTGTGCCTGACACGCTTCGGCGATCTGGATATTTCGTCAATCCGTGAGCTTCCGCCGGGTCGGCAGCGGGTGGTGACATCGAGAGTCGCGGAGCCGGCGCAGATGGCGAAAGCGTGGCATTTTGTGCGGCAACAGCTGGAGAAGGGACGACAGGCGTATGTGGTCTGTCCGCGAATCGAAGGGCAGGACGAAGCCGACAATGCCGCCGCCGACACCGTCCACCGGCAACTCGCAGCGACCGAACTGTCGGGATTACAAGTCGGCCTGCTCCACGGCCGCATGAATCGCGACGAACGACGCGATGTGATGGATCGTTTCCGCAATCACGAAATCGATGTGCTTGTCAGTACGACCGTGATTGAAGTCGGTGTCGACGTCCCCAACGCCACGATCATGATCATTCAACAGGCGGAACGATTTGGCCTTGCCCAGTTACATCAGCTGCGAGGCCGCATTTGTCGAGGTCGCTTTCAGGGCTACTGCTTCTTGTACTCAGAGGCTGACTCACCCGAATGCAAAGCCCGTCTC
>JBDOMX010000281.1:0-2676 GCA_039831615.1 Planctomycetaceae bacterium | reverse complement strand
GGTCTCCCCGTCGGCGATAACCGACGTATGAAAGTTGAATTTCGAAGGGCGACACTGTCGCCTTCGGGAGACCACTTTTCAACTTCTAACAATTTTTGGGACGCTTCCCCTTTTCTTGGTGACGGAGGCCTCGCAGCGCTGGGTGCGAATCTCATCAGCATGGCTCTGTTACCTGCTGCTGTTGTAGCCGTGATCTCTCGAAAATGGGATGGGGGTACGCTCAATTTATAAGCGGCTGGACTGCCATGACACTGGGAGCCCTCTGTGTGCCGCTGCTGACAATGACGTCCGGCGCAGAGCAGACATTCGCGTTGATAACCCGGATGTTATCAATTCACGCTGTCGTGGGGATTTTCGAAGGTGCCGTTACTGCAGTTGGACTGATGGCCATGTGTTACATTCGTTCAGGACGGTTGCGTCAACTGCTTCCTGTGGCGCTGGTATGTGTCACCGCTGCACTTCTGACAGCGGTGCCGATGTCCTCTTCCATACCCGACAGCTACGAATCTGCCGCCATATCGACCGGCCTCTCGGCACAGCTCCTGCAATCTGCCGAGAACATCGCAGGTATCAGTGCGTTTCATGCAGCCTTCGAAGGTCTCCAGAACAGGTTTGTGTACCTGTCATCGCAAATATTTCCGAGCAACCATGCACTGTCGATTGCTTCACTGCTTACATGCACCCTTTTGGCAGGGTCAGTCATCTTTTTAGTTCGCAGATCGCCGTTCCGGCAATCGACCGGACAAAGATACTCATCGGCCTGAGGCAGTCTGCCGTTGCGTTTGCTCTTTCCAAGCGGCAATAACGTGCTCCGCGATGGTCTCGATGCCTTCATCGGCTTTTGCCTGGGCAAAGACAAACGGACCTTCACCGCGCATTCTTTTGCTGTCCCGATCCATCACGGAAAGGTCCGCCCCAACCATTTCCGCGAGATCGATTTTGTTGATCACCAGCAGGTCCGACTGTGTTGTTCCTGGGCCTCCTTTGCGAGGGATCTTGTCTCCTCCCGCAACGTCAATCACATAGATCGTGTAGTCCGCCAGCTCGCGGCTGAAATCCGCGGCTAGATTGTCACCGCCTGATTCCAGCAGAATCAAGTCCGGGTGAAAATCACGAGTGAGGTCTTCAACGGCCAGCAAATTCATCGTGATATCTTCACGAATCGCTGCATGCGGACAACCACCCGTCTCGACTGCGCGAATGCGCTCAGCATCAAGAGCCTGATTACGAATGAGAAACTCAGCATCTTCTTTGGTGAAGATGTCGTTCGTCACCACTGCCAGCTTGAAGCGTTCGCGGAGCCTGCGGCACAGTGCAAGAACCAAGGCACTCTTCCCCGTCCCCACCGGTCCGCCGACACCGACAGTAAATGCACGTTCGGTGTAGCTGCGATCCGGCAGTGGTTTTTTCCGCTCATGATATCGCCCCGGATGGTCCAGATGATCGTGATCATGATCATGGCGGTGGTCGTGAGAATGCATGATACTTTCCTAGCTCTTCTGTCGTTTCCTACCTTCGTGACAAACCTGTTCATCCCCTGGTGTCAACTCTGAAAGAGTCGCGTATAGAGCCGATCGTGTGTTCCGTGCAGGAGATCCAGTAGTGATGCTGTCTGCACCGCATCACTTGCTCGGAGACTCCTGCACTGCGTGGCGACTCGCTCACTAAAATCAGCGAGTTCGAACTGTAACGCCTGAGCCTCAAGCGGGCCAATGATATTCAGCCGCACAGCGGCAGAAAGCAAGTCGCGCACTGATGTATAAAGAAACAACCGAAGTACGGTTTCGTGCGTAACCGCAAGCAGTCTGGTGACGCAGCCCCAAATAACGGAATAGTGGGCCGTCATTTGACCCATGCGCATCGCGCTGCAAAGTTCTGTGAGCCAGCGACGCCTGAGAGACTCGTCGGTATTTTGATTTCCAGACCGTTCCGTGTTGGCACCGGAATACTGAAACGCAATCCCGGCGGCGGTCAGAAACGCGCGTCCTTGCGCCCGACTTGCCCGGTTTACAACATGATTGGACAGGAATGCATCGAATTTCCTGTCGAGCAACGCAACCCGATCAGGGCACAGGTAGCTTTCAGAAACGAACGGCAGAGTGGACCTGCCTGTCTGCACAAGATGGTGCCTGATCAGCTCCTTCAAACTGGCTGCATCCGTGACTCGCTTCCAGCGCAGCTGTATTTCCAGACCTGCGGAGTGACAGAATGCGCCCGCGGGAAAGGTAGAATCGACAAGCTGCCACACCGTCTCGTCGCTCGTTCCAGAGATACAGGATCGCACCGAAGGCTTTGGCAGTGTGGCAACAGTCAACATATGCAAACCTAACCGCGTCTGCGTGGGAGGACTCACTACGGCACTGTGAGCTGGAAAACCCGTCGAAAGCTTTGCCGGTAATGCCACCTGCGTTAGCTGATCACATAGATTCCCACGATTTTTCTGCCAAATTACCGAATCACTAAACCCTCGTCAACCAAACGGTCGAACGCACATTCATGCGGGACCGGTTGAATCCCGGACAACGATTGCTGCCAGAATGAATGTCGGCAGTGGACTGTGGATGGTACACGCAATGATCTTCCATTTTGTCTGTTTGTCCCGGCAATTGATTCAGCGAAGCAATCACCCGCACAGGCGAGTATTCTCAGGGTCACGTGAGTAACCATCGCAAGGAG
>JBDOMX010000210.1:0-11852 GCA_039831615.1 Planctomycetaceae bacterium | reverse complement strand
CACGCAACATCTGCTCGACGACCGGCATATATGTCGATCCTCCCACCAGAATGACTTCGTCCAGCGTACCCGGCTTAACACCGGCCTGCTGCATCACCAGTTCGGTCGTATCCTTGGTCCGTTGCAGCAGGTCAGCCGTCATGCGTTCAAACTCCGGCCGCGACAGCGAAACCGACAGTGTCTTTCCTTCGTAGTAAACACTGATCGGGACCTGGGACTGGGTGCTCAGGTCGCGTTTGGCATCTTCTGCTTCCTGACGAAAGGTCCTCATGGTTTCCGGACTCTTCGACGGATCCAGATCATACTTTTGCCGGAACTGCTCTACGAGGTGATCTGCGAGGCGTTTGCTCCAGTCGAGTCCCCCCAGCATCACGTCACCATCTGTGGCAAGCACGCGAAAGGCAGTGGGCGTATATCTCACGACGGTGACGTCAAATGTTCCGCCTCCGAGGTCGTACACCAGGATTGTGCGCTCCTGATCGACGAGATCCGTGCGTCCCAGCACCTGCTGGCCCCAGGCGTACGCCAGCGTCGCGGCGGTTGGCTCGTTGATAATGTCGACAACGTTCAGGCCGGCAATGCGGCCGGCGTCCTGAGTGGCTTTTCGGCGAACATCATTAAAATAGTAGGGCACGGTAATGACCGCATTTGCGATGGGACCAACCCGTTTTTCCGCATCCTGCTTCATCTTCTTCAGGATCAGCGCCGAAATGAACTCCGGCGACAGTTTTTTGTTCTGATAGACAACGTGGAAATCCTTGTTACCCATTTCACGTTTGACGGCCTCCACGATTTGATCCGAGTCGGCCACGGAAATCCGCTGAAATGACGGACCAACGACAACTCGGTCTTCGTCCAGCAGCACGACGGATGGTGTGATGGGACGTCCGTCAGCGTTTTCAATGACTTCCGGCTCACCATCTTCATTCAGGTGAGCGATGGCGGAATACGTCGTGCCGAGATCAATGCCGACCGTTTTGCCTTCAAGAAACTTCATTTGCGTTCCCTTAAGTCTTATGACTTTTGGTATGGACTGGGTTTCTGTATTCACGCGACGTACGACGGGTCAGAACAGGATCGCGATCTGAATCTGATTGGCCGACACTTAGTTTGCGCTGGGTCGCCATTTTGGACGGGCGTCAAATGTGATGCAAGCTGGCAGGCGGCGGAAGCAACGTATGGGACCGATATTTCGCAGGTTTCGCCCGCCACGGCGCGTTCGTCAGGCGGACCTTTGCCGGAACCAATCCGCGGTTGCACTCAAGCCACGGTCAACCGAAACAGTCTCTCCAAGTAATTCGACAAGTCGGTCACCATCGAGGACGCTGCGTTCAATGTCACCAGGCCGGCGATCGCTGTGTGTGATCTCCACCGAATTCCCCAGTTGTTCCTGCAAAATGGAAGCCAGTTGGAGTGTTGTGGTTTCCTGTCCCGTACCGACATTGAGAATAGGATCGGGAATACGTTCCTCCATGGCAGCGACATTCGCCCCAACCACGTCAGCGATGAAGACGTAGTCACGGATACATCCGTCATCACCTCGTGTGCGCATCGCGTTCAGCTGGATGCCGTCCCCCGCGATGATGCGGTTGCAGAAAATGGCCACCACGCCCGCTTCTCCATGAGGATCCTGGCGAGGCCCATAGACGTTGGCGTAGCGCAGCACACTGTAGTCAAGTTCATGCTCAACTCGAAAACATTCAAGGTACTTCTCGACAGCAAATTTGCTGCATGCGTATGGACTGATGGGCACTGGCACTGTTTCAACCGCCGCACGAGATCCTTCAGGGACTTCGCCATAAATGGCGCCGCCGGTACTGGCGAAGACAACCCGTTTCACCTGATTTGCGACGCAGGCGGTCAGCACGTTGAGTGATCCCAGAATATTCACGGACGCGTCCATTTGAGGCTCACGGACGCTAACCGCGACACTCGCCTGAGCCGCCTGGTGACTCACATGAGTCGGGCGAAACTTAGCAAAAGCTGCGTTGACGGCATCTGCGCTGCAAATATCGACCTCGTAGAATTCCGCGTTCGCAGGGACGTTTTCTCGCCGGCCTGAAGAAAGATCGTCCAGCACGGCGACTTCGTTTCCACGTGCCAATGCCTCGTCGGCGACGTGACTGCCGATAAAGCCTGCCCCTCCAGTGATCAGGACTCGCATTTTTTCATTCGCCCTTACAACGCTACGATGTGATTCGACCTGCAGAAATGGCAGGATGAAATTGCTCCATGAAGGTCATGTCCGGCCCAATTGATCGTTGGTACGAGACGTGACGTACAGTACACTTCGTACCAATTCACGGGATTTCGCAGATTTCCTATGAATCCTGGACTGCAATCCTGCCTTCGTGAAGCCATCGCACGCGTGTTTCAGGCAGAATTTCCTCGATTCCGTGGGGAAACGGGGGAATTGGACGAACTAAGTGTGTGGGAACGCGAGTAGTTGTTTGCGGCCTCACGTGGTCCTGAAAGGCCTGCCAGCAGGGGAGACCATGCGATTGCACATTGCTCCGTCCGAAAACAATTCGCGTCCCCCAACTGCGCTGTCCATGCCTCGCCCGCTCATCAATTTTGGCCTCATCCTCATCCTCATCGTGGGGATGAGCCTGTGGTCGACCGATCTGGTTGTTGCTGCCGGGGCCGAACGGACCACCCTTGAATTCATTGATCGGGAGATCTCTCAGGCGTGGGCGGACAATGGCGTCGAGCCATCGGCATCTGCTGCGGACGAAGAATGGGGCCGTCGTGTGTATCTGGACATCGTCGGCAGGATTCCAACGTTGCAGGAGGTGACTTCCTGGTTGAAGGACCGAAATCCCCGTCGAAAATCGATGCTGATCGATTCGCTGCTGGAACATTCGGACTACGTCCGCAATTTCACCACCATCTGGACCAACAGGTGCATCGGCCGGGCAACTCCGCGTCGAGTCAGTCGGTCCGGGATGGAGTCGTTTTTTCGAGAAGTCTTTGCGGAGGAGCGCCGCTGGGATCATGTCGTCAGAGACCTTGTCACGGCTGAAGGGCACTTCGAAGAAAATGGAGCGGTCAATTACATCCTCGCTCAAACCCAGATGCGCGACGACGCAGTCCAGCTCACTGCGAAAACGTCTCGTCTGTTTCTGGGTTTGCAGATGCAGTGTACACAGTGCCATAACCATCCGTTCAATGATTGGCGGCAGGATCAATTCTGGCAGTTCAACAGCTTCTTCCGTCAGGTGCGGCGCATCGATCGACGACGACAGGATCCGGACACCGGCCGTCTCGTCGACGACTATTCAGAAGTTGTCCGTCGACCGTTCGAGGGGCCCGTGTATTTCGAAACACGCAAAGGGTTGATGCAGGTTGCCTTCCCGGAGGTCCAGGGGCACAAAGTGGATCCCGGCGACATCGACCGTCGAGCGGAACTGGGGCGGTTGCTGGTCGAGTCGGGCAACGAGCGCACTCCGCTCATTGCCAAAGCGTTCGTGAACCGCATGTGGGCTCATTTTTTTGGATACGGTTTCACACGTCCGGTCGACGATATGGGGCCTCATAATCTGGCCTCGCACCCGGAACTGCTCGAGCGGCTTGCGGCGGATTTTGTGGCGGCCGGTTACAATGTGAAACAGCTGATTCGCTGGATCACTCAGAGTCAGGCCTACTCCCTCAGCAGCAGGATCGGCTCAAAAAACAAGATTGATAATCCATCCGCCGGTGAAATGCCGTTGTTCAGTCACGCTTATCTGAAATCGATGGAGGCGGAACAGCTTTACGATTCTTTGATTGTGGCGACCAACGCCCACCAGTCAGGCGACACAGGCTGGGAAGACCAGGAGCAGCGCCGCCGCCGCTGGATGCAGCAGTTCATCGTCGCCTTCGACACGGATGAAAACGATGAGTCGACAACATTCAACGGGACGATTCCGCAGGCCATGATGCTGATGAACAGCGAATTGACCAATAAGGCGGTGAGTGCCGAACGAGGTAGTTTTTTACATCAGGTTCTGTCAGGACCTGGATCGGACGGCAAGAGATTTCAAAAGTTGTATCTGGCGGCTCTGAGTCGTCGGCCGACGCGCGGCGAAATCTCCCGTGCCCAGAAACTTTTTCAGGCATACGGAACAAACGGGCGGGTGGCTGCATTTCAGGATCTGTTCTGGGCGCTGCTGAATTCAAACGAGTTCATCATCGTGCACTAAAACCCCAGTGATTCCTTTCGACGCCTGGCACCCTGGCCTGCGAGCACACCGGAAATTTTAAATGGCAATCTGGAAAAACGATCACATGAAGCGCCGGCACTTCATGCAACACGTGGCCACAGCGACCTCAACCCTTCCGGCACACCGGTTTCTGTCGCACGTCAACGCCAACAGCAGTGCGGTTCGAGCCAGCCGAAAGGCCTGCATTCTTCTGTGGATGGGTGGTGGACCGCCGTCCATTGACATTTTTGACCTCAAACCGGGATCGAAAAACGGGGGCGAATTCAAGCCGGTGGATACAGCCGCACCGGGCATACAAATCTGCGAGCACATGCCGGAAACAGCCAAAGTTTTCGGGGATCTGTCACTGGTGCGTTCCATGAACACCCGCGAAGCTGACCACAATCGTGGTCGATACTACATGCACACATCGTTTGTCCCGAATCAAAGTGTCACTCATCCGAGTTTTGGTTCAGTGGTCAGTTACGAGTTAAGCGACCAGCAAAAGTCGCTGGAGATTCCCGCATTCGTCTCCATTGGTGGTCCGTCCGGCGGGGCAGGTTTTCTGGGAATGGCCCACGCTCCGTTTGTAGTCGATTCGTCGGGGCGGATTCGAAATGAACCCTCCAGCGAGAACAAACGCCGGCTGGAAGGTCGTCTGGCGATGCTCCGGCAAGTAGAATCCAGCTTCATCAAGTCCGGTCGAGGTGACCTGCCGAAGGATCATTTGAGCGTCTACCAGAACGCCGTGAATCTGATGCAATCCCCGCAGATGGCAGCCTTCAATTCCAACGCGGCGGCTCCGGAACTGGGCCTGGAACAGGAATCGTCGCTGACGAGAAAACTCTACGGACAAAATTCATTCGGTCAGGGACTGCTGATGGCACGGCGTCTCGCGCAGGTCGGAGTTCCTTTCATTGAAGTCAACATGGGTGGCTGGGATCTCCACCAAAACCTGTTCCCCGCACTTCGCGATCAGCGTCTGCCGCAGCTGGACAAGGGCCTCTCAGCGCTGGTGGTGGACCTGAAACAGCGCGGGATGCTGGATGATGTCGTACTGGTCTGGATGGGCGAATTTGGTCGCACTCCGCGGGTCAATCAAAACGGAGGACGTGATCACTGGGCCAAAAGCTGGACGACTCTCATCGGCGGCGGCGGGCTCAACAACGGTCAGGCCATCGGAGCAACCGATCAGGATGGAGTGGCAACCGCTGACAACAGTAAGTCCTATTTACCCGGCGATATTTGGGCCACGGTTGCCTATGCCATGGGAATTCCCATGGATACAGTTCATACGGCAAAGAACGGTCGGCCCATGCCACTTGTCAACGGCGGTTCGCCCGTCAAAGAACTCATCAGTTAGTGCGAGAGTCGTACTTCCAATCCCGCAGTCGGAGTTTGACGTTATGGAGTCCACGAGTCGCAGTACCATGACCACTGACGATCCAGAAACACAATCACTCTCTGAAGACGAGTTCATCCGGCTCTTCACAACGGCGCAGCGTCCGTTGTTTCTGCAGATCCTGCCTTTGGTCGGCAACGTCGCAGACGCGGATGAAGTGCTTCAGGAAACCAACCTCATCATGTGGGCCAAGCGTCAGCAGTTTGAGCCAGGCACGAATTTCCTGGCGTGGGGTCGCGCGATCGCGCGACTGGAAGTCTTCCGGTTCCGGCGCACACGGGGCACCAAACTCAAATTCCTGGATGGCGATTTGCTCGATGCTGTCTCGAATCGCGCCGAAGCCACGCACGACCATGATGAACTTGAATTCCGACAGGATGCTCTTGCGAGGTGCCTCAAGCAGCTGCGGGCAAAAGACCGCAAGCTGATCCAGTTGAAATACACGCCGGGAATCAGTGGGGATGATATCGCGCAGCAACTGGGACGGCCGCCCAATTCGGTGTACCAGTCGCTCGGACGTATCCGCCGCGCCCTGGCCATCTGCATACAGCGTCAGAAGGTGTCAGGATGAATTACAACAATGAATCACTTCACGAAGCCTCAAGGCTCATCAGTCGGCACATCGATGGGATGATGTCTGAAGCCGAGCAATCTCGGCTGGCGACACTCATGAAAAAAGAGTCGGCCGTTGTTGAACTGTACGTCGATATCATCGGTGTACACGGTCAGCTGACCTGGGGGGCCGGCACCACGACGCGGGCCGCCGACTCTGTCGCCCAGGCCTGCGGGTTGGTTGCCGAAAAAACCAAAAGGGTATCGACTGCTCGATCGCGTGGAGACAGGTCGACTGGTTTCGAGACAGCCGCGCCCGCGATCCGCCGTCGGCGGAATCCGACCGGAAAATGGCTGATCCCGATGAGTGTTGTGATGATGGCTGCCATGGCCTTCGGGATCATCCGAATCAACCAATCTCCGGAGATTACGAATTCCGTCGCGTCACCAAAAGTCACCGGCCCAACTGATTCGGCTGTCGTCCTCGATGATCCCGTCCATCAACCAATTCCACAGGACGAGCTGTCGCCGCCGCATCTGGAGGTCATTCGTCCGACGAGTCCGGGCGATCCTCCTGCGGCGCAGGTCGAGATCGCTGATGCACCCCACCGTTCTCAGATTCGTTTTCCGGATGACGTCTCAGACGAACAGATCATTGCTGCCATCAACGGTCAAATCTCCAAAACACTCGTCGACAACGAGATGGAACCGTCCCCGCGAGCCTCGTCGGAAGAGTGGACGCGACGGGCCTTCCTCACGGTCGCCGGCCGCATTCCATCGGTTCATGAGGCGCAGCTGACCCTCCGCAACTCTGATGCCGACTCGCGAGCGAAATTGATTGAGCAACTGTTGGACAGACCGGATCGCAGCAGGCGACTTGCAGAGGTCTGGGGCAGTTTGTTAGTGGGCCGCTCCGGAAATCCACAGATCAATCGGCAGGCACTGCAGGAGTATTTGTACTCAGCATTCAACACGAACGAGCCCTGGATCACCATGGTTGGCGAATTGATCAGTGCCGAGGGCCGGTCGGATGAGAACGGGGCCACAAATTTCCTACTCGCCCATCTCGACAATCAGGCGACGCCGGCAACAGCCGTCACCTCACGACTGTTTCTCGGAGAACAGCTGCAGTGTGTTCAGTGCCACGATCATCCATTTGCTGGAGAAGTCGAACAAGGGGATTACTGGTCATTCAATGCGTTCTTTAAACACACGGACCTCAAGGTCGTTGACTCCGTCGATTCAACAGACTCAGCATCCACCCCCGCACTGATGCTGACGGATCGCGAAGCGCCAGGCATGACATACTACGAAACGCGCAAGGGACAACAAGAAGCTGTCGTGCCCTCGTACGACGGCCGCAAGATCGCGGCCAACAGCGAGGTGCCCCGTCGAGCAGCATTGGCAGAGTATCTGGCCACAGATTCCCGGTCGCGTGTGGCTCGAGCGATGGTCAATCGTATTTGGGCCAACTTCTTCGGCTACGGATTCACCAACCCCATCGACGACATGGGGCCTCACGCAACGATCAGTCACCCGGAACTGTTCGCGACTCTGACGGATGCGTTCGTGGCGAGCGGCTATGACCTGAGGCGACTGCAAAAATGGATTGCACTTTCCGACGCATGGCAATGCACCAGTCAGGCCACGGAAGCGAACGAGCTGGATGCACCGGAAGCCGGTGAAGAGCCTTTGTTTAGTCGAGTTTATGTGCGACGCATGGCGCCCGAGCAGGTCTACGATTCAATTCGAGTCGCCATTCGAGCGGTCTCGCGGCAGGTGTCCGAACCGGATGGGGATGCAGGCCATCGCCGTCAATGGGTGAATCAGTTTGTGAGGCCATATAATACGGATGAGAATGACGAGGCCGATGAGTTCAATGGCAGCATCACTCAGGCGATGGTGATGATGAACGGGCCGGACGTGAATTCGGCCATTCGTCAGGCCAGCGAGACACTGGTGACTCATTTCGGTCAGTCGAATTCTGCCGACAGTGTGCTGGAACAGGTCTCATTGGCGGTGCTCACTCGCCATCCGACGGAATCCGAGTCCAAAGTGTTTCGGCAACGCCTGTTACAACTCGGCCGCGATGGCCATGAGGATGCGCTGGTGCAGGTCACCGAAGACATGCTTTGGGCCTATCTCAACAGCAGCGAGTTTCTGCTGATTCATTGACCAGATGATTCGTTTACGAACCTCCCCCATCAAATGACACAGGGCCGGCAGTGAATTCTGCCGGCCCTGTGTACGCCGTTGCATCAGTCCGATCGCTCACGCATCCGTGGCACTGCGAATTGCGACCTTACGAGGCAATGTTTCCGCGAGTCTTGGAGCAGTCACAACAAGCACCCCGTTATGATAGTCGGCTGTGATGGATGCGGTGTCGACTGACTTGTCGAGTTTGACGCGCCGGCGAAACGGCTGCCACGCGCGCTCATCGAATCTCACGGACGACGACTCCGGCAACTCCGGCTTCCGGCGTTCCCCGGAAATCTCCAGAACTCCGTCATGGACTTCCAGACTGATGTCGTCTAGCGGAACGCCCGGAAGGTCACATTCGATGACGTAGCGGTCGGATTCGTCAACAATCGTAAGTGGTGGCCGCACATGTTCATCTGTGCCGGGAAGGATGTCGTTCACGAGATCGTTGAACAGTTGAAATGAGTTTTCGAATTGGCTGAGTTTCATCGGATGTTCTCCGTTGCAGATTGGGAATGGGGCGATTCAGATTTCGTATTCCTGGCAGCATCAGACCTCAGCAGACGCGGGTCTGATCTCGATTCGACGTCGCTCCGCTTCCGGCTTGCGGGTGAATGAGAGTTTAAGCACTCCATCACTCAGTTCCGCCTCAGCAGTTGACGGGTCCAACTTGCTGTCGAGCCGGATGACTCTCCGAAATGTGCTGGACCGTCGTTCGCTGTAGACCGCTGTACCTTTGGTCTCGGTGCGACTGATTTCCCCGGAAACGACCAGCTGGCCGTCCTCCAGTTCGATCGCGATGTCGTCTGAGCTGAATCCCGGAACGTCGAATTCAAGCCGCGTCAACGCGTCGTCATCAATGATCGTCATCGCACCGACGCCAAAAGTGCGAGGATCGCGATTGCTGCGTGCAATCTGAAATGGGTTGCTGACTGCCGATTGGCGGGTTGAACAATGCATGACGGTCCTCTTAAGTTGAAGGTTGGCGGAATGTGTCATCCGGCATTCGGATGACCATTTTCGACGTTGCAACCTAATGCATCTTCCATGCCAATAATTCACTATATCACTTAACTTGTTACCTGTAGTCATGTTAAGTAATAACACTAAATATTCAATCTCTCAGATGAGTGCCATAATGGCTCTCTCTCGGACAACCTAACAGCAGCCATATTGGCACTTACGAAGATTGCGCGTGACGAATCGCGATCTCGAGTCCGTCGACTTCACCGGAGCTCCGGGAATGTTGTTGGCCATTTTCTTTCGCGGCGAAGCTTGACGTTGCCCTGCGACATCCTCGTGCCCGGTCCAATCAACAGGATCCTGCGGGCCATGGGGTCCACGCAATGTCCAGGCACCGCCGGGATACGGGATCAGTCGTCTGTTGTGAACAGCCCGATTTGTTGCGACGGTTGCCAGTGTCCGTTCAACGATGCAACGACTGAGCAGGATTGGTGCAGTTGTCCGAAGATGGCGACTGCGCAAAACGGCCGCGACCTTCCGCACGATGTGCGTCCTGATGAATTCATGGATGATGCTCAACGGGCCGTATCTCCTTTCTCAATGCCCATCGCCGCCTTGAATTCCTGTTCTTCCCAGCTTCTCCTTTGGCATCCAGCGGGTAGAATTGAGCACCTGAAGCAGTCGGTCTGCCGGGAGGTTGCCTGGTGCGCTTCCACAAGTTGCGGTCCCGCCAATCGATCGGATTTCTTCAGACAACAGTTACTGCTCCGTTTGTGATCCTTGCTCGTAAGAGGCCCGACATGCATTGCGGTCGTATTCTTTGCACAATTGCTGCTCTGTTCGTCGGAGTGAACAGTGTCGGTACCGCGCAAACGGAAGCCACGCCCGAATTTCCTCCCCACGCCAAAATACTGGATGGCTTTGAGAAGGTCGTCACCAAGGCGAAGATTACGCCGATGTACACGCTGTACAGTCGCAAGGCAGACGGCCAGATGTTTGCCGAGCTTCCTCGTTCGTTCTCCGGCAAGAAATACTTCATTGCTGTCACTCTGGCCAGTGGCGACAGATACGCCGGCTTGCAGGGAAACGACTTCTATGTGTACTGGAAGCGCTATAACAAACGGATGGCCCTGATTCAGCCCAACATCAGTGTCAGGGCGGGCGGCGATAAAGAAGCTGAGTCTTCTGTCAAACGGCTGTTCACCGACCGCGTTTTACTGGACATTCCAATCGTCACGATCGGTCCGGGCGGCGGTCCACTGATCGACCTCGATGCATTGCTGGTCGGGCAGGCTCGCAAGTTCTTTGGTTCTGAGGGTCGTGTCTCACTGTCGGCCGCGCGGTATGGTTTGTTCTCCGTCACCACTGCCAAGGCATTCGAAAACAACATCGAGGTAGCGTTCGAAGTCCCAACTGAGCAATCGAGTTCGTTTTCCAGTTCCAGCTCAGGAGTGCTCAAACGACTGCATTATTCAATCAGCGAGATTCGCGCCAGCAGTGGCTACAAACCTCGAGTGGCAGACCAGCGCATTGGGTTTTTCACGACCAGTTACACCGACCTGGCGAAATACAATGATCGCGAGACTCGGATTCGCTACATCAATCGCTGGCATCTGCAGAAGGCCGATCCCAAGCTCAAGCTGAGTCCACCCAAAAAGCCCATTGTGTTCTTCATTGAGCACACCACGCCGGTGCGGTATCGACGCTGGGTACGGGAAGGAATTCTGGTGTGGAACCGTGCCTTCGAAAAAGTGGGAATCGCCGATGCGATCGAAGTTTACTATCAGGATCGGACGTCCAAAGCTCACATGGACAAGGATCCGGAAGATGTGAACTACAATTTTGTCCGCTGGCTCAATAATGACATCGGTACCGCCATTGGCCCCAGCCGAGTGAATCCGCTCACCGGACAGATTCTTGACGCCGACATCATTCTGACCGACGGATGGATTCGACATTATCAGAAGCAGTTCAGTGAGCTGCTGCCCAAAGTCGCGATGGAAGGCTTTGGTCCGGAGACACTGGCCTGGCTGGCCCGGAATCCCACCTGGGATCCCCGTATTCGCCTTGCCCCTCCCGCTCAGCGCGATGAAATCGCCGCACGCATCCAGCGATCCAGTCTCAGACCGTTTTCCGGGCATCCAGCAGGATCCGTCGATCCGCAATTCATCGGTGATGACGAATATGATGGCCTCATTGGTCGGACCAGCCAGGTGAATGGGATGTGCATGGCCGCCGAAGGAATGTCGTTCGACCTTGCCCTGATGCGGATGTCGCTCGCTCTGCTGGCGGACGAATCTAAGGACAAGGACGACGACGAAGAAGATGAAGACAAAGACGACGCGGATGACGACGCGGATGACGACGCGGATGACGACGCGGATGACGACGCGGATGACGACGCGGATGACGAGGACGAAGAAGACGACGACGATGAGAAGAAAAAGGAAGACCAGAAAAAGGATAAAAAGAAGAAAGACGAAGAATCCAAGGAACAGATGCTGGATGGCATGCCCGAATCATTTGTTGGCCCACTGATCGCACATCTGGTGGCT
>JBDOMX010000110.1:0-11853 GCA_039831615.1 Planctomycetaceae bacterium | reverse complement strand
CCAGGCGTTTATAGTCTCGATTCGACAAGTCCCGAAGAGAAAGTGGTGCAGTCGATTCTGACGGGACACCATCCAGGAGAACCGGTTCCGGGTGCCGTTGTGCTCGTACTCGACGCTACTAATCTGGAACGCAATCTTTTCCTGGCAAGTGAGGTTTTGGATTTGCGACTCCCGATGGTCGTTGTGCTTAACCTGATTGATGCGGCAATTGCTGCAGACATTAAGATCAAAGTTGCTCAGCTTTCGGAGGAGCTGCAGTGTCCAGTGGTGCCCGTCAGCTCAAAGCGTGGTACAGGCGTTGACGAGCTGAAACAACAGCTCAATGGACTAGTCACCGGCAGTCTTCCGATTCTGACAGAAGACCATTCATCATGTACCGTCGGGTGCACGGGCTGCACATTTTCTGCCCGCTATAACTGGGCGGCGAAAGTTTCCGAAGCCACTGTTACAACGCCTGCCAATTTGGGCCGCCGCACTTCAGCGATCGACCGCGTGGTGACAAATCCAGTGATCGGAACAGGAGCATTCCTGACGATCATGCTCGGAGTGTTCTATCTGATTTTCTCGCTGGCGTCTGTACCGATGGATCTCATTGACGGAGTCTTTGCGACTCTTGGCGGATTTGTCGATCAGCTGATACCTGTAAGCAGCGTTCACTTTTTGTTGTGGCTTCCTGTCGCAGGAACGATTTCGATTCTGACTTTTTCCGGTAGTTACCGGGCCGCAGAAATTCAATGGACAATGACCAGCTCTGCTGTGGCTATTATCGTCTCCGTTCTCGTCGCGTGCATGCCGTTGGACGAATTCCGCAGTCTGCTGGTCGACGGCGTGTTGGCAGGCGTGGGCGGAATCGTCATCTTTCTTCCCCAGATCTGTATTCTGTTCTTCTTCAATTCCGTGCTGGAAGACAGTGGCTATATGGCTCGCGCCGCTTTCGTGATGGAACGACTGATGCGATGCGTTGGGCTCCCGGGAAAAGCATTCGTGCCGATGTTGTCGGCTCATGCGTGCGCGATTCCGGGTATTATGGCGACACGAGCGATTGAAAACTGGCGAGATCGACTGGTGACGATTCTGGTTCTGCCTTTACTGACATGTTCAGCGAGGCTGCCGGTCTATGCGATGATCACCTCGCTGCTGTTTGGTGAGTCGTCAGTCATGGCGGCTGCCGTCTTCGTCGGTGCCTACGTGCTGGGGATCGTCGCGGCACTGTTGTCTGCCTGGTGCCTGAAGAAGACAATTCTAAAAGGCGACTCCGGCCCGCTGGTGATTGAATTGCCACCGTACCGCATGCCCAGTATTCGCAACGCGTTGACGACAGTCGTGGAACGAGCGATGATCTTTGTCAGGCAGGCTGGCACGGTCATTCTACTCATCTCGGTGATTCTTTGGGCACTTGCCACCTATCCCAAAATACCGGACGGGGCACCATTGTCCGCTGAGGCTGCTGAGCGAATCAATGCACTGCGAGCTGCAAGTGAAGGAGAAACACTGGCCACCGAGATCGATCACGTGATGGCTCAGGAATCACTGGCCTGGTCTGTTGCTGGCCGAGCCGGGAAACTGGTGGAACCGATCTTTGCTCCCCTGGGATTCGACTGGAAAATCAACGTTGGTGTGATCACGTCCTTTGCCGCTCGCGAAGTCGTTGTTTCGACATTGGCGATCGTCTACGGAATCGGAGAAGACGCGGCGGAAGACGAAACCAGTCTGGTGGAAACCCTGAGGCGACAAACCAGAGCCGATGGCAGTCCCGTTTTTACCACGGCCACGGGACTCAGCTTTCTTGTTTTCTTCGTGCTGGCCATGCAGTGCCTGCCGACTCAGGCGATCACTCGGAGAGAAACGGGTTCATGGAAATGGGCCGCATTCCAATTGATCTACATGACGGCGCTGGCCTGGGTCGCCGCGTTCGCCACATATCAGACCGGATGTGCGGTCGGTCTGGGTTAGAACACAGGTCAATTTCGTCAGCTCCAACTTCAGATTCTTTGAACAGGAGGATTCGGGGTGATAAAGAAAACTCTGAACGTCCGTTGGTTGACTGCGCTGTCTCCGCATTCATTGCTCGCACAGCAGATGAGCTGGAGGAGCTGCGTCAGGAATTCAGGGAGTTCATCGAATCCTGTCGTGCTCACGAGCACCGGGACACTGCACTTGTGCAGGAAGCGTGGCTGAATGAGCCAGGAATGGTCGGCTGATGAGACGCAGATGAATGCCCTGACGGTATGTGTGACGGGTGCTCTGCCGGCAGACGACGCCGGACATCGTCCGCATGCGGAGGCAATCGGATGTGCGCCGCGAGAATTCAGCAAGCCGATACAGATTCAGCGCGAACTGAGCATGCAACACGACTACGAAACCTTAAGCGACCGTCGGCAGCATCGAGCAGAAGTTGAGTGGGTGCGAACCGTGATCCCAGTGGCCTCAGTTGCTCGAGCCACTTGAGGATCGTGTCGATTCCGGCTGAGTTAGCCCGGGCGAAGTGTCCATCGAATTCGTTCGTCAGACCCTGTTGCACACCAGCGCTGTTCCGTCAGAAATCATTTGGCGTCAACGTGTATCCGCTGTGTCGGTGGATTTTGTCTCAGCAGCTCTGATCGATTGCGCACCCTCGGGTGGAGGCAACTTGTGTTCTTTGAAAAGCCTGCCAAAAGTCTCACCCGATGCGGACTTCGCAGACTCGGCCTGCTTGAGGGCTTTGCGAAGCTCCTTAAGCAGTTTCTCGCTCTCGGCCTTCTTGGCGTCTGCTCCAGTGGATTTGGCCTTTTCAAGACGTTCCTTCGCACTGTCCGGAATCCGCTTTGCCAACTCCAGTCCGTAGCCATTCAACCAGTCCTTTTTCTTGCCCTTTACGTGGCACGTGTTGCAACTCGCCTTCTTGAAACGGGCTTTGAAATCCGCGTCGTCTGTTGACTTGACGTACGCTTTGTCAAATGCCTTTTTGAAGGGGCCCAGGGCATCACACGTGTTCGTTTTCGTTGCGAAAAGCAGCAGCGTAGTCACTAATGTCAGATTCTTCAGAGGTTTCTTCATCGAGAATGTTTCCCTGCCGGGTTGCGGCTGAAAGCTGGAGAGGATCGGGGGTCTTGATTTCCATGTGGTCCGGGGACACTGGCGCGGGATTCTGGTCGGCGGTTGAGTTCGAATCCTGCTCAGACTGCCACAGCGGCAGCAAACCGGCGGCGGCCCTGAGCGCAAACAGAGGCAGCACGAGAACGACCGCAGCGGCAAGCAGGCCTTCACGACCTCCTATGTGCAATGGATACTCAACGAAACCTCGAAAACTCTTGGAGAACAATTGTCCTCCCACCACGACGTTCCATCGCATCGCAAAAACCTGAACCAGAATGAGCACTGATGCCACAGCACTGAGTCGGGTCATCAACCGAGCGTTCAGGCGAGGTTGAATCGCCAGCACCAAAAGCAGAAACGGACACACAGACCCAATCAGCACCTGTACCACACCGTACGACACCGCCAGACGTTCAGTAAGTAAGGTGGACAGCACATGCCATTCGGCGCCAGATTCATACGCCATGTGGACCAGTTCCAACATTTCCAGCGAAACCGCTACGATCAAAGAGATCCACAAGTAACGAGACATCGCTTGAACGCAGGCTGCGTCAGGAGACACTCGGCGGCGCCAGCAGCAGAAAAGATACAGCGCGATCAGCGCTGCGATTCCTGAGACGACCGCAGACGCCAGAAAAATGATCGGCATCAGCGCCGTCGACCACCAGGGATTCGCTTTCACAGCACCGAACAGGAATCCCACGTAGCCGTGCAGCACGCAGGCGGCGGGGATTCCAACCATCGCAAGGGCCCGGATCAGCCAATCGTCGACAGCACGTGCCTTGTCTGTGATTTCCCGGTCGCCCAGCGATAATAGTCGATACAGTACGCCGGTCCAGCCGGCTGTGGATTGCGCGCGGGCGACGATATCCGCACGGAAGACCAGCCACACTTCCACAACCAGCAGCAACATATACAGATTATAGATGACTCCAAAACCAGACATTGCCGATGTAGCACTCGGCGTAATCATGATGTTGAATGCACGTTCCGGATGATGCAAATGCAGCAGCAGGGGCAACGTGGCACAGGCGCAAAAACAAAGAGCCGTCACCAGCGCCAACCTCGCTACAGGGCGGAGCACTTGCTGGTGGAAAACGTGGTACAGCGCCGAAACAACGAAGGCTCCGGCGACGAGACCCGTGATATACGGATAGAGCACAATCATGATGCTCCATGGGACGTGCGGATCGTTTGGAAAAACGAATGATGGATCATTCATCAAATGACCTCCCCGGACGTTCCCACGTATTTCAGTTTCGGGTGCGTGCCGAGATGCTCTTTCAGCACGCTGGTTGGAATCGTTGCGATGCGTTTGCTGATTTCGCTTTCGGGGTCGTCAAGTCGGCCAAACACCCGCGCATCAACCGGACAGGCCTCGACGCAGGCAGGCTGTTCGTTGCGCGTGATTCTGTGGTAACACCATGTGCATTTGTCCGCATTCCCCGTATCCGGATTGATAAAGCGAACCCCGTATGGGCACGCCTGAACGCAGTAGGCGCAACCGATACAGCGCTCGGGATCCACCAGTTCCACACCTTCCGGCGATGTGAATGCTGCGTGAACAGGACAGACCTGGTTGCATGGAGCATCTTCACACTGATTGCAGAGCTTGGGGACGAAGTAGGCCCGGTCCACCAGCTCCGGATCGAGGAGCGGTACGTCTGATTCAGCAAAGCCGGTTTCGGGGACCAAATCGACCTGAACTCGGCCGTCTTTGAAGTGGACGAAGCGTTCGACCCACGTTCTTGCGTAGCCTTCCGGGACGTTATTTTCAACGCGGCAGGCCGTCAGGCACTTGCCAGTGCCGACACACTTTTCGGTATCAACCAGAAACCCGTAGAGGATTTCCTCATTTTGAGCCATCGAGGCGTTACCGGTATTGGACGAGACGCTGCCACCAGCGTTGTCACTCTGCTCACCGGACAGGTCTATCGACACAGGCAAAACCGTCAGGCTGAATGACCCGAAGGCAATGGTCGAAGCTTTTTGGAGAAACTGACGGCGCGAACTTGCGGGCGGAGCATCACTGCATCCGCCGCATGCCCCCGAGGTCCCGCAATGCTTCCCGGCGGAGTCATCGCAGCTGCCCAGGGTGTCACTCAAAATGTTCAATTCCGGTCCCATTTCGCTCTCCACCGCAACCTCGAAGAGAATGTCGTTCTAAAGTCCAGGACTGTGCCCTTCGTGACATTCAAAGCAGACATTCCGATTTTTGATTTCCTCTGCTCCCTGTTCCTCCAAATGTTCCTCGACATTGATACTTCGAAAGGAGTCAGGCATTCCAACCACCGATGTGTGACACGACAGGCAGACGGCGCGATCCTGCGTGACGAACAAATCGATCTGAGTCCGAAAATCTCCGTCCCATTCTTCGGCTGCCGTAATCAAATACTCGGGCGACTCCAGCGCGCTGGTAGCCTCCGCTATGTGTGTTCGGCCGTTGCCGTGACAATGCAGGCAGCGAACCGCCTGATGAGGTGAATCCGCTCGCTCTTCCTGTACGTTCGTGTGGCATTTGAGACACGCCGCATCTGACTGCAAAACAGAACGCTGAGAGGCAATCTCAGTCAGTGCTGCCGGACGGTACGGTCCATGTTCGCCAAAGCCTTCCGGGATCATTTGACTGCGGACGTACAGAGCACCGACGCTCGCCGCAACAACAAGCACAATCAGAATGCGCAGGTGGCGAGTATCGCGTGAGAAGATCAGTCTCCAGCTCATCGGGAGTCTCCTCCAACACTCTGAAGGCCCTGATCGGGCGAAGCATTGCCGTTTGGTCTCCGCTGTGTTTCGAAGATGGGCGACGATTCTTCAAGAGGCTTTGGCCGGCCGGGTACGTTCCCTGCTTCACGTTCAGATGATGATTTGGTTTGGGATGCCACAGGTCTGCCGGGACCAGCCATGGCAACGGTCACGAACATGAGCACGAAGACTGCGACGGTCGCCATCACAGCCACAGCCAGGCCAAGAAAAACGATTGCAAACATTTTTCCACTCCTCTGAAGCTGAGACTCATAACACGCTTGCAGCAAATCGTGCCGGCCGAGGTCTTGCAACGCCATTATAGATATATAGAGATCATGATATCCATAATACAGTCGCGAGAAACCGAATGTCAAGTTTGTCCGCTGAATCCGAGGTGCAAACATGCTGAAAGCGGCTTCGCGAGCCTGAAATCGCGGACACAAACCATCAGGAGGCGTGTTGCGAATCCGTAAGGAAGACCGCCAAAGCGGAACCGGAGTGAAACGGCCTGGAAAGTGGTTGCTGGTCAGCGACAATTTCGGAATGACACCTGCTTTTTTCTAACCCAAAGCGTCAGTGAGGCTCTCACCGCGACTGCTTTCCTCGTGCACGGCCTCGGGTTGTGATGCCACACAAAGTGGCGCTGTCCAATGAGGGGCTACGGGGTAGGCGGTGATCCCTGAACGAAACGAAGCAAGTGAATCACCGAGGCTCCCATCGGAACCATCTGCCCGGGGCAACCGCCATCGGAAACACACTGCAGTGGACTGCACCCGATTGCAAATCGGCGTTCGTGTTTGACAGAGCGAAAAGCAGAGGAACAGTTACGCAAATGTCCCACTCGGAGACCTCCAGGCGACTTTCGTTCTATTCTTCTTCCCCGATTTCTCTTAGGCAGGCGTCCTGAGCAAGTTCATTCTCTAAATGTTCGTGAGCGCGGCATACTGCAATGAGCGCTCGGATTTCCTGTTTGAGTGCCGTGAATGCCGTTGCGACTTTAAACGGTACGGAGAGACGGTCGCCGATCTGCTGGAAGCGAGTCAGGAGCTGTTCATGCTCAGACTCCAGGTCTCGTGCCCGTTGGCCCAGTTCGGGCGACGCTTCGATAATGTCTGTGAAGTATCCACCGTCCTCCTCGTGTTCGAAGTGGCACTCCAACACAGTTGCAAGATTGGTCAACCGGGCTCGAAGCGTCGGCAATTGCGTACCGTCATCGTCCAGTAGCGTCTGAAACATCGTGTACTGGCGATCGAGCGCCCGATGCTCCGCCGCGATTTCATTGAGTCCGTCGACAGAGACTTTTGTCGTCATCGTTACGCTCCGGAACATCGGTGAGTCAGGTTATCACGATATGAAGACCAGTATATCGCGATAATGGTAAGTGAATCTTCACGAGTCAATGGCTGAACGTCTTCCAAATCAGATTCGCATCCCAAGTGTTGCTGCCAGACCGTCGATTGGGGAAGCAGTGGGCCTGTCATTTTCTCTTTGTCTTCTTCCGGGGCTTCTTCTTTTTTGATGCCCCGCCAGTGCCGAGTGACACCAGTTTCTTATCTTCGCACAGTGGCGTCACACTCCCGGGTTGGGAGAGCAGTTCAGCTACGGTTGTTTGGCGGAAGATCTCTTCCGTTTTCTCCATCGCCTCATCGAGCCTCCGATGGAGCGGGCACAGACTGGATCCGTGAGATTGGATTTCCAGCGGGCATTGTCGAATCCGCTTAATCGGGTCAACGATTTCGACAACTTCCAGAATTGTCAGTTTCCTGGGCTCCTTCGTCAGGACAAATCCGCCGTGCAGTCCACGCTGAGAATGCACGAGGCCGCCACGAACCAATCCCTGCATCAGTTTGGACAGATAAGCGCCTGGAACCTGGGTGATCTCGGCGAGTTTTCGTGCGGTACAGGGCTGCCCGTCGTGCTGAGCAATCGTCACAACTGCCCTGAGTGCGTATTCAACGGATTGTGAAATCATAAGCGAACGATCCCGAATTCAATTTAGGGGATAGATTAACCAGTTTCGCGTTTTCCAAAACACTCCCGGGACAGCCCACCCAATTGTGTCGACAGGAGCCTAGCTCGTAGCCATTGCCGTGTCTCGTCGGGGCAAGTTTAGGACTTTGACGTCCTGAACTGCAACCGGGAGATTCTTCGACCGTGATGATGTGGCCACTTGTGGCTCATTGGCCCGCCTGGCCTGGTGGCGCACTGCCCGCGCAAGTCGATCGCTCGCCGGCAACTCTTCCGTAAAAGAGATCTCGCTCAGGGTACTTTCACAGAAATCGAGGCCCTTGATTGCAGTCAAATAACTGACGCTTTGGTGAAGTCCGTCTCGCTCAACATGTCAAACGCGGAGTCACGGGCGGCAAAAAATGCTGCTAACGGTTGAGTCGACGGAATCTCGGCCTTGCTGAGGTGAGATTCTCCCGGAACTGGATTGGACATATTAGCATTATGCGGATACAGATATCCGGAATGCGTTGTGCGACCAAATATCGATCGCGAACACTGACCGCCGGAAATCATCATCGGACGGTCCGAAACGCAGACACGGGGACTGCTCACTGAGATTGTCAATCGTGAATGTCCAGATAATCAGGCAAGGAGGCCGCCATGGATCTGCAGCTGACAGAAGCCTATCCACCTTTGAGCGAGCAGACGGAGCGCAACGATTCGGAAGGCCCGCGGCCGACTTCTCCAACTCAGCGATTCCGCCGATGGGCAGCAACCGCCGTCATTGTCGCTTATCTCGCGTGTCTGGGACACGGAGTCGCCTGTCACGCTCTCCGGTACCGCGCGGATGCCCACCCTCTGATGTACTTCACCGTGTGGGACATGTTCTGCGGCTGGTCCGGTTGGTCGTTTCGCATGCATGTCATCGCAGAAGGTGAGAGCGGGCAATACTACAGGCTGACCCCGACGCCGTGGGGGGAATTCCACGCTTATTCGGACCTCGGCAGAGAGCACTACGACTCATTCCATAATTTCGCATGGCGCATTGGCGTGAATTGCCTCCGTCAGACAGAGCACGAGCCAATGACTCAGATGTTTCTCGTCGAAGAAACCTGGTCCAAAAAATTCAACCTTCCTGAACCACTGTGGTCTCGGCTTCATGAGGAACCACGCGATCCGCATCACTATTTTCACGTGGATGCGATCTATCTCCCCGATGGGAAACTGGTGACTCGGAACAGTACGTTTCACGACCGGCACAGAGCGTCGTGGCTGGCAGCCAGTCTGCGTGGCCACAGAGGTCCGAATGAACCAAGCATACTTGCGGTAACGCCGCTGAGTAACTGACAGGAGAGACTCTGCACATGGATATTCCGACAACAAAGCGAAATTCGTCTTCTGTACGCGAATTCTTCTACGCCGAAGAAACTCCGTACGGTCTGGCGATTATCCGAATCATCCTCCCGCTGATTCTGCTGTGTGTCGTGGTGCCTCGATGGAGCCACTCACGTGAATTGTTCTCAGCTGACGGAGCGGCTTCACCTCTCGCCGACATCTACGGTCTGCTGAATTATCCGCCGGAACCGGGCGGTGCCCTTGCCGTGGCAATGATGTCGGCGCTGGCGTTTTGTCTGGTTGCAGCCAGCATCGGATGGCATACCCGCTTTGCACTGGTGGCTTCGTGGATTCTGTACACCTATCTCAACATGCTCGACTCCCTGAGCACCTTTACCAAATACTCAGTCATCTCGTCCCACGTGCTCTTCCTGCTGAGCCTTTCCAGTTGCGGCGCGATCTGGTCAGTCGATTATTGGCGAACACGCCACCATGAGGATTCAAAGCCACCGAAGGCCTCTGCGTGGCCACGAAGACTGATTCAGCTGCTGATTGGATTGGTCTATTTCGGCGCGGCCTTCACCAAAATGCATACAGACGGTTTCATGAGCGGCGATCAGATTCGCTTCTGGCTGCTGACGAACATGAATAATCCGAATCCACTTGGAGAACATCTGGCGATGTATCCGGAAATGATCGTCGCGATGTCACATATCGCGGTGATCTGGCAAATCGTGTTTGTCTTTCTGTCGTGGCGCGGCAGGGCGCGCCTGATCATCCTCGGCATGGGGACGCTGTTTCATTTGTCGACCGTCTGGATTCTTGGACTGTATATTTTCCCGCCCATCATGATCCTGACGTACTTTGCCTGGCTCAATGAACACGACATGCAACGAATCCGATCCTGGTATCAGCGTCTTTCCGGTCGCTCAGGGTTTCGGCCCGTTCACCTCATAGCCACAACGGCACAGCGACTCAATTGGCAAATCAAGGCACTCGTGCCGGTTCCGTCGGCAGTGATACTCTGCATCGGACTGTCTGCAACCGTCCTGGCCGGATTGGAACTTGAGCATCGCATCGACCCGTACCGTAAACGTCAGGCGGGCGGGCCGCTCACGCTGCAACCGCTTGATCCTGATGTTGCTCAGGAGATGCTCAACAGTGATGTGGGAATTAGAGAAGCAGACAAATTCTTTGCCATGGAACTGGGTACCGAATTGCTGGCTGGAGTCGTTGTTGATCGCGGCACCTCATTTGAACCGGGAGATCACGTCATCGTGCAATGCGCACTGATTCCACCTCACGAAGATATGTGGATCTCCTGTTGTCTGATCGATCCGGACGGAGTCGAGATTCACCGTTACGGACGTCCGATCTCTCGTGACATGCTGCGCGCGGATTTCATGTTCACATTCCCTCAGGATCTGAAGCCAGGAGATTATCAATTCGTGGCGCATTCCGGCAGACAACAAGTCCTGTCACGGACCGTTCAACTGGCTCAGCGCGAATCCGCAGTGTTCGGGAACTGATTCTGCCAGCTGGTCAGATATCGTCGATTCGAATTCTCAGGTACAGTGCTTCGACGGACAGTCTTCAGTCTGGTCTGGCGACCACACCAAACTTGTCTACCGCTACGGCGGCCGCGACTTCCGCCTCACGAGTATTCACGGTGAGGTTGCTTTCGAGATTATTGCGTGACCTGCTCCGACGGATTGCCATCGCATCGGGATTAAGGGGCACCGGGAGCTTCTGCAGCGGTGTTCGGAGTGTGGTCGGCATGGCGGCTTCACGCTGGCTCGCGCCCCCTCTGATCTGTCAGAGCGCACTCACTGTGGTCATTTTTGACTCGCGGAACGGTACCTCCGACGAGTTTAGAACCTGAACATCCGAAATTCCGCCCCAGGATAAGCAGCGGTATTTTCCTCGCAATTGCCAGCGACCTCCAGGCGTCTGACGGAGCTATGGACTACATCGAGGGCCAGATCCGCCGTTGGTGCCGATTTCCGGTGCAGCAGCAAGCACCGACGCCCTGTTTCCGACCAGATTGACCAAACAGATATTCCGCAAATTCACGATATGACGATACACATATCTTTAATTGGTCGCACTCGCCTGTCGGAACCAGATTCTCCCCTCCCCTTCCCATCCCGTCGAGGTCGCAATGAAACCGCTCTTCGAAAACTTCGTTGCAAATCGCCTTCACCCAACACTATCTCTGAGGCTCGCCACTTGGGCGAGTTACCTGGCAAAGCCCAATCAAGCCCGCTGCTGGAGTGTGTTCGTGCGTTGGCGGCGCGAATCAGCAAAGATCGAATCACTCGTCACACGTGACAACTCGCATGCAGGAGGTCGCCAGACGATGCGAAGGACACTGAAAGAACGCCGCGCGCCCAGCACGAGATATCGTCGCAGTCGACTATTGCGGCGCAGTGATTGCGTACAGTGCATCGGTCCGGATGATACCCTCGACCAGAGGACCATCGCAGAGCTGTCATCGGAACTCATCGCCATGATGAATCGAGAAGAATTGATCCGTGTGGTGGTTGCCTCAAGACTGATCAGTATGCGGCCTGCTCTTCGCGAACATGTTCGGTACAGCGATCATGCGACCTTGCAGCGGTTGGCGCATCTGGGGCGACGTTGTTGTCGGAATTTGACAGCAGACAACAACGCGTCGTTGAAGAAACCTACACATTCTGAGCGGTTGCGAGTCTGCGGCTGAAGGCGCCCGGGACTGACCAGCGG
>JBDOMX010000769.1:0-2681 GCA_039831615.1 Planctomycetaceae bacterium | reverse complement strand
CCAATCAGATCGGTCACGAACCGGAACACTGGTTCTTTCGACACAAACAGCGTGATCGTCCGAATCCCAGTCAATCGTCTCGCCCAAGTCCTGTTCCACTCGTTCACACGCCTCATAGGAAACGTATTCCCACAATAGTGACATATATTCTTCACCGTTTTTTCCTGACTTTTCGATACCAAATTCGATCGAGTTCTCTTCTCTGTAAACCACGATATAGAACCAAAACGCCTTTCTACGACTGACCAAATGCAGCCAGCTATTTGACCGAATGCGGCGGATCTCCATTTCCAAATCGGACTGTGCCAGTCGCGTGGCGAAGGCTTCCCAGTACGCAATATAGAATTCCCTCTCCTCTTCTTTCTGTCGATGAGTGGGTACGTAAGGCTCGCCTCCCGCAGGCCTCGGCCATAACTCGCAGACTTTGGTGCCCAGCAGTTCGCTCCGCTGGCGGATTGCCGTCGAATCCCAACTGTCGAGACTGCAAAAGTGGTCGTTGAGGTCGATGTGGCTCTTTCGCAAGAGCTCGAGCTTTTCGCGGAACCCCTTGTTCGAAAGGTCCGAGTTGTAGCCGGTTAGCGTTAGATTTCCCAGAGTATGAACAAGCTTCTTATGTTCAACGGTCCAATTCTCACCGAGCATCTCTCGCCAAGCTTGCCCCTTACTGTCGTCAGATATGGTCTGTGGCATGACGTGCTCGATAGTCAATCGATCAGCCGGTACGGGTTCCTTGTGCCCGACGGCCAGTTCGAGCCGAGTCAGCATTAGATTTGTCTTCTTCGGTTCACGACGATAAAGCTCGAATTCCATTAACGACTTGACCATTGCGGCATCATCCGGCCAGCCCTTACTCAACAGAAAAGACTCAAGCGCCCCCACTGGCTCTTGACCCAGGGTCGAGATCACGTCCACGAACCACTTGGAGTAGGGGCGAGTGGATTCTCCGCAAATCGATCGCCGCAGGGCGAAACTGGCGATCATGCGTAGACATCCCCGTAGTCCTTCGTCCGTTAGGCGACCATCGTCTGCCCGATCCATCAAGTGGAGAAGCAGAGGATGCGCCGTGGCGATGTCCAGCTGAAGAATCTGCTCAAGCACATCGGCTGTTTCCACGCTCCCACAAGTTGTCGGACTCAAAATCTGAAGCTGAAACCGAAGAAACCGTTTTACGCGTGTCGTCGCCTCTACCGCCGAGATGTCGTCTGTCTTTACTTCTCGTTTGAAAGCTGGGTACACTTCCTCACGCCGAATATAATCCCCGTTGCGGAGTAAGTAATTTCGATAAAAACGGGTCGGTTTGATCGGTCGTTTCCTCGCGTCCTCACCGAGCATAGCCTCAAATGCCTGCCAGTGGTTTTCATTGAATTCCTGTTGTTCTGCCCGTGGAATTCGCATGAACAGAAAGTTGCGAATCAGGTCAGACTGCTGTAGAGGCAGACCCTTGAAGTTGAGACTCTCAAATATCTCGTACGGATTCTCGTCGTCGATCGTAATGACCACGAGCGAAAGCCGATCCACCACCGACTTGAATAGCGACCGCAACACAATTTCGGGTGCGTCTTCGCTGGCCTCGATGTGTTCGTCGAGCACCTGCTGGAAGAAGGCATGGGCCTTGACGATGTTAACGCGTTTCGGTGAACCGTCGTTGCTTGGCTCGATCAACGACTGTAGCACTTCACGATCGCCAATTCGCGGAAGCAGTCGATAGCGATCTAACCCCTTGTTGCGTTTATGGATGAGGTAGTCCTCGGTCACTTCCTCCTCTAAGTCGGTTAGCTCCGAAGTCCTCGCTACATCCCGAATTGCGAGCAGCAAGATCGTAATCGTCGTCAGTCGTTGTTGCCCATCGATGATCTGGTAGGGCGTCACTTCGCCCGGAATAGCATCGCCAGATGCACATACCAGCGCGCCCATGAAGTGCTGCCCAGACTTCACAGTGGAGAGCGCCAGCAAGTCATCCCAAAGTCGCTGCCATTCCTTCGCTTTCCACGAATAGTACCTTTGAAAGAAGGGCACCAGATACTGGCTGTTACCCGACTGAAGGATATCGCGTACGGTTTTGGTTCTTGCGTCGATTTTTGTACCCCTGTCGTTAGCCGACGGCTATTTCGCCGTTGCGTAAATCTGCTTTTCCAAGTCACGAATTGCTCTTAGATAATCCTCTTTGCCGCCAAACATACGGACGATTTCGATCGGCGTTCCCAGATGCACCAACGGATCCACTCTCAGCACTGCTGGATCCTCGAGATTCTCAATTCCCTCGTCGGCATACTTATCGAGCAGAGCGTTCAGAATCGCTCGTGCCTGATCGCCGTACTTCGCGAAGTAATCACGCTTGCGAACGTTGTCAGCTCGTTCACGGCGTGTAAGGGGCGGCTGGTCGTACGCCACGTGACAAATCAGGTCGAATGGTCCGAAGTCCTTTCCAACCTCCTCTGCCAACGCCTCGAACAACACCCCTTGTTCCTCCAGTGCGTCGATTACGGCCTGTTTTTGATCAGCTTCAGTCCAACGCTGCACGAATTCGTCGAGTGACGCGAACTCCTGACCGATTCGTTTGCGAGTGTAGTCTTTTAACGACTCAGTGATGAGCTGGCCGGTAGTTGGATCAAAGTACTGAACCCTTTCCGCCGCAACGCTGACTTCGACATCGCCAACGTAGTACTTGACCGACTTTCCAC
>JBDOMX010000653.1:0-11874 GCA_039831615.1 Planctomycetaceae bacterium | reverse complement strand
TCTTACTTCCACATCAGCTCCGCCAAACGAACGCCGCCCAAATCCACGTAAATTCTCCGACTGACCCCTCTTGCGAAACAAACCACAGGCCAGGGACCCGGCAAGAGATCAGGAGCCCTGAAATTTGGGACGAGTGCTTCGTCAAAGACCAAAGTCGGGGTGCCACCGGTTCTGCCAGGGCTTACCGTGTGCCAATACCATTGGGACTGACACTGGCAAACTGCCACACAACACAAAGATTAAGCTTTGACGACGCACGAGTGGTTTGTCAGGAACCAGGATGAGGATTCGCCCGTAGCTGGAGTCGCCAGACTTCAGGGAGCGACCATTCCGAATTCTGGCGAATCCGGCTACCCGAAAAATCAATGCTGACTGACCACCAGTACCACCGCGAGACCGGCCGCAGCTGAACCAGCCTGAGTCGGGTGAGGTGAAATACCGAACGTCGTACGAAGATGCCTCAAGGTGCTTCCGAGTCGGGCGGGGCGTTTCGATACAGCCTGTCGCAGAATCGCGCGATTCCATCCGGGCGATTTAAGACAGATGGGTGGTATTGCTTCGCGGCCTGTTCGAAACCGCTGTGAATTCTCTATTGCGCCGATTCCGTCCTGATTGGCATACAAGATGCAGTTTACACAGGTGGGTGTCGTGGGCGGCAAGCAAGGCCCGCCTTGCTGTTCCGACATTGAAGCGTCCCTGGTTTACCAGGGACGCTTCTTCTTGCGCACTGTTAGGCTGCACGTTTGGCGAAGCAGCAACATGTGCAGGGTGTACTACATTCGCGCGCCGGGTGTGCAGGCCTGCTCAGGATCAATGCAGCCCGTGCCCAGCGATCATTGGGACTCAAGGCCGAGCCCCAACGGTTGTTCACTTCCGCCGAACACGAGAATCAGTTCCTGATTTTCGCGCAACCTCCGGGACTTGATCCGAATCCGGTCCTTCACCAGCCGTTCGGCGCCGGGAACCCGGATTGCCAGTTGCAGTTTCGCACCGTTGACCTTGACGATCATGTTGCGGCGCACTGTTTTGTATTCAGCACCATCTGTCACGCGGGCGGCGCTCGGCGTTCTGCTGTCGAATGGCAGTTTCTGGCGATAGCGGTCGCTGCCTGTGACTTCTCCTGAGAGATCGGACAAGCGATACCGCTTGATGTTATCCGGCAGTCGGACTTCGATAATGATTTGATACGACTGTCCGGGCTCTGGTCGGGCTGGGTCTGTCCACGCTGTGAAGCTTCCTTTCGTCACGGCAAGGCCGGATTCAGGAATGCGAAAGTACGGACTTTGTCCCCGATCACCACCTTCGGACTGTGCAGTACCGGTCACTGCGATTTTTACGTCTGTCACGACCGTGTCCTGCTGACCGCGCTCCGCGACGGCCAACTGACTGGCGAGTTGCTGGACATTCTCGGTCGCCTTCCGGGTTTCAGGTCCGGCGACCGGGATGATTTCCAGTGCGGGTAAGTCATCAACCTGAGTCTCATCGTCCAGCGAGGCTCGGATGGAAGGAAGAGACAAGTCGGGTTGTTCGGGATTCAGCGAGAGTCCCAGCCACCAAAACACGAAGGCCGCGACCGAATAGCCCACGACGTGCAATCCGAATGACAGGAACCAACCGGCTGCTGTTGTGGTCAGGATCCGTCCACGAGCATCGGACAAATCCGTCGCTGGCGAATGAACGGTGCCAGATGCGTCCGGGGCCGAGGCAGAAGTGGCGAGTCGATTCGGGTTGTGTGTTTTCGCGTCTGACAAGAGACTGACCACTGGGACCACTGCGGCATTGCCACGACCTGCAACCTGGTTAAGGAGTGCCATGTTTCCGTCGCCAATGATACACAGAACGCGTGGCCACGCCGACACGTGTCTACCGCATTCTTCGTAACCGTTGCATTTTTAAGGGGTTCCATAACCCGCAATACCGCACAGCGCCATCAGCGGAATCGCGATTCAACCGCTACTGCACGAATGACGACGGTGCCCACGGCAGATACACTTCACCGGCAGCTGATAGATTTGCCGTGATATCGGAGGTTATCGGCACTCTGTGAATCCGGTGATCGGCATACTTTCAATCTCCACACGTGTGAACTGGGCATGCAAGAGTCAGGGAAGAAGACATTTCTGATGCGACGTGATCGCTGGGGCCATGGCACGGCCGTGTGGATCATCGCGATCGTGGTGCTGACGCTTCCTCCAATCTTCTGGTCGATCGGCCGGATCGAGATGCATAACGACGTGGCTGGCTGGCTGCCACAGGACGACCCGCAGGCAAAGATTCTGGCGTGGTACCGCAGCAGTTTTCCGACGGAAGACCGGATCCTCGTTTCCTGGGACGACTGCACCATCACTGATCCCCGGTTGAAGCTGGTCCGGAATCATCTGGAAGGACGACTCAGGGGCGATGGAACACGGGAAGGCGGATCATCGTATGTGTCGTCCGTCTCGTTACCATCCGGGCTTCTGCAGCGGATGCTGGACCGTAATATTCCGTTTGCGACGGCGCTCGACCGGATCAATGGGCTGCTGTGCGGACGTGGACCTCTGCGCATTCGACTCACTGACGTCGGCCGCAGGCTCGGTGACGAACTGTCAGCCGACATTCTGGCAACCCTCGAAGACATGTCTCTGGTTGACGCACGATTCGTTGATTCAAAGTTGCTTCCACCGTCGGCAGACGAAGTTCCGGACGAAGACACGTCAGCAGGCAAGCTGAATGATGCGCTAACAATGTGGGTACGCGATCAGCCAGCGTTCGATCTTGCCGTCACCTGGCCACAGATGCATTCCGATCCGGCCGGCCAGCAACAGGCCATTGAGGCTCTGAAGAATCTGGCAGCGGGTGACGCTGATGTGCACGGCAGTCACGAACCGTGCGTGGAAGATGTTTTTTTTATCGATGGTTCACAGGCAGCGCTCACGGTCACGTTGTCAGAGACGGGAGTGGCAGAACGAGAAGCCTCGCTGGCAGTTGTTCGCGAAGCGTGTCTTCAGGCAGGCGTCAGTGAAGACGATCTTAGGCTGGGCGGTCGTCCGGTTGTCAGTGCCGAACTCAACAAAGCAGTGGCGCGCGCCGGGTGGAATCGCTCCTACGAACTCTGGGACTTTCCGCACCGTTCCCCGGTATTGTTCTCCATGTCCGTCAGCATCCTGCTGTCATTGTGGATGCTGAAGAGCCTGCGTCTCGCCGTGCTGGTGCAGGTTGTCGCTGTTGTCACAGTCCTTGCCTCGATCGCCATTGTTCCGGTCACCGGCGGCAGCATGAATATGGTGCTGGTGGTGATGCCGACCCTGCTGGCCGTGCTCACAACATCTGCCGCAATCCATTTAGCGAACTACTGGAAACATTCGGCGGTACGCGACGAAGAAGCTTCTGTCATCCAGGCGGCCTCGACCGCGTGGCTGCCGTGCTGCCTTGCCAGCGGCACAACGGCCATCGGGCTCGGATCACTGCTCGTGAGCAATCTAATTCCGGTGAAAGACTTCGGCATCTATTCAGCCCTCGGCTGCATCATATCATTTTTCATGGTGCTGTATCTGTTGCCATCGCTGATGTTGTATTGGAGACGTCTGCCGCCGGAAGCCGCAGAACTGAATACACACGCCTGGAATACTCTCGGTCTGTGGCTCTCGCGGCTGAGGTATCCGGCCGTCATCCTGTGCGTGCTGATTACGGTGGTCTGTGGCTATGGGCTCATCCACTTCCGCACCGAAACGAAGGTCATTCGCTACTTTCCGCCTGATTCCCGGCTGTATCAGGATTACGTGTTTCTGGAAGACAACCTGTCAGGGATTATTTCCGTCGATACCATCGTGCGGTTCAGCAAAGAGGCTCGGATCAATAGCAAGGATCGGAAAAAATCGAGGTCGGACGTTCAGGGCCAGATGACGTTCATGGATCGTGCCCGCACAGTGATGGCGCTACAGTCAAAGATTCGAGAGCACAAAGAGATTAGTGGCACACTTTCGCTCGCATCCTTCCTGGATTTGCGCGATCGGTCACAGTTGTCCTTCGCACAGTTCCAGGCTCAAAACCGGACAGAAGATGCGATCACGGAAAAGCTGGAGAACCCCGATCAGGAAAGCGAGGACATCGCATCGTTGCTGTCGTTGCCGGAAACGGCGACACCCGGTCCCGCACCGGGGGAACCGGAATTGAATGCTGCCGGAGACGAGTTGTGGAGGATTTCTGCCCAGGCGTCGATCCTGTCCGATCTGGATCTGGAGATTCTCACCGCAGAACTGGATGAGATTGCCAGCAGCCATCTGGCGAATGTCACGGTGACAAATCGCAAGCGAGAAGAGGTGAACGTGAACGGTGTCGGTCACGTGGTGACTGGTCTCATCCCCGTGTTTTTGAGAACTCAGCAGGCAGTTTTGGAAAGTCTCATCAACAGTTTTGGCATGGCTTTTGCGCTAATCGCCATTGTGATGATGATTCTTTTCCGAAGCCTGCGGGCGGGGCTTATCACCATGTTGCCGAACCTGATGCCGGTGATCATCGTGTTCGGCGCCTTGTCCTGGGCACGATTGCGAGTTGACATCGGCACAATGATTACGGCGTCCGTCGCCCTGGGGATCGCCGTCGACGGAACGCTGCATTTGATCACCTGGTTTCAGGAGTTGCTCAAACAGGGAAAGACCATTCCTGAGTCGGTGGCGGGCGCATTGTCACATTGCGGTCCCGCGATGTTGCAGACCAGTGCGATCATTGGGCTGGGGATGGTGGCGTTGCTGCCGGCTGAACTCTTACTCATCAGCCGTTTTGGCTGGATGCTGGCGGCGTTGATTTTTGCGGCGTTGGTCGCCGACATCGTCTTACTGCCGGCATTGCTGGCCGGTCCGTTGGGGACGCTGATTCAACGGTCGATTGTACGCCAACAGGGCATGAAAGCCGCACCGCAGGAGGAAGTGTTGGGAGCTGTCAGTAATCAACCTGCGGCGGCGATGAGTAGTCTCGCGGATGGTTCCCGGCTGGGACTCAATCGGTCATCCGACTAGCGGTCAGAAGGTCGATGCGGCCGATGACGACGTCGGACACCTGGGAAGTCGCGACCGCGCCATGACTGGTCCGTGGGCCGGCGAGTGACCGTCCCTAAACGTCAGGATGCGGTCGAAACTGCTCCGGGCCGTCGATTTGTGTCGCTGTTGCAGGGGGACGGACGTCTCCCATTTGGTTCCTTCAGTCCGGAATCACAGGGAAAACTGTTCCTCGACGAGGACCACACTCATACTGTGTTTAAAAATAAAATACAGTGCGACGTCAGGGCCTGCTTCCATCACCTCGGTTGAACTCAACGGAAGAAAAATACTGTGAGCGAGTATGTCGAACCACTGGGTTTACGAATCCTGATTCGGAAGGACGAAGCCCGTCAGAAAACACGTGGTGGCATTGTACTGCCGGACACTTCGGAAATTCCTACCATTACGGGCCGTGTTGTTGAGGTCAGCGTGCAGATTGACCGCGACGAAGACGTTCCAATTCGAAAATACGACAAGGTCCTGTTCCACCCCAGGAATGCGATCCCGGTTGATTTCGAAGCCGACAATTTGCTCTATGTGGTTCCAGTGGAAGACGTTGTCGCAGTTTTTCGCCGCCCATCGCGCACAATCGGTGAAGATGAGTCCATGGAATCTCTGACGGACCCGGACGAATCTGACTGAGTTGACCGGGCGACCGGTCATTTCATTCCTCACCGTCGTACGTTTCTGACAACCGCTCCGCTGAAAGCCACAACTGGCATGATCCGGCGATTCCTGAATAACTACCTGCCTCGCCATACGAATCGAATCAACCGGGCGCTGCACCTGGTGGGGGTTCCACTGACGTTCATAGGCACTCCCTGGACCTTCATCGCGGGGGCAGCCTGGTATTATCCGCTCGGATGCTTTATCGGCGGGTATGTGCTGCAGTTGGTCGGCCACGTAATTGAGGGAAACGATGCGGGTGAGGTCGTCTTTTTGAAGAAGAAGCTCGGTATGCCTTATACCGAGTATGCTCCCGGTGGACCATCTTCAAGTCCCTCTGAGAATGCAGCCGATAGCACTTCTGCGGACTGAAGCGGTTGCACCGTGGCAAATGGGTGCCGAATCCGACGAGGTCAGCGGTAACGATTGCGCAAACTCGTCCGGTTACGTCTTCTGCGACGACGCTGGAGAGAGCTACAGGAGTTCTGCCGCCGGTAGTGTTCCTGTGACAGGGACGTCATATGCTGGTCCAACCAGATCATTTTTTGCGACACCTCGCCCAACGATTGCGGCGGCACCTGTACGTCTGGCGTCGCCGACTGCTCACGGGCCAACCGGCGGATTACGCTGATGATTCCGTGGTAATTCGGCCGGCATGGTGGAAGCGACAGGTGCCAGCGGCGGCGTGTGGAATAGCGATCGTGGTGGCTCCGCTGATCACCGGCTGCGCCACCAGTCGAAAGCCACTGTCCGAACTGTCCTGGTGCGATGACAAAGACGACCATGTCGTGACGTCGTATCGAGGATATAATGCGAAAGCCGAACACGTTTGTCTGGACAACGAGACGGCACCTTCCGTTCAGGCGACAATTGAACCTCGTAACCTGTTGCGTCGTGTCGAAGAAGAGATCCAGTCGATCTCACTGCACGATGTCATTCAGACCGCACTGTCGAACAACGAGATCATTGAAACCAGCTCTTTCGGAGGTGTTGGCTCTTCAGCGATCCTCAACAACCCGCGTTTCGCTTCCTCTGTGTATGATCCCGCGATCCAGGAATCCGGTGTCCTGTTCGGTGGCGGTCTTGGACTGGAAGCCGCCCTGTCGCGATTTGACACTCAGTTCACAACGTCCGCGCTGTGGGGCCGCAGTTCGGCAACTCTCGTGCCGCGGGAAACGGGCGCATTCCGATCGGCGCTGAGTAAGCAGTTTGCCACCGGGGGAACGGTCGAACTGTCGCACAACTGGAACTATTTGGGGACTCCGACCGGTGTCCCGTTCAATTCAGCGTACACGGGAAATCTGGGACTGACCGTTCGCCAGCCACTTCTGGCAGGCAGCGGCGTGGAATACAACCGAATTGCCGGACCGACAAATCCAGCGTTTGGGGCGATCACCGGGGTAGGCCAGGGCGTCGTGATCGCTCGAATCAACAACGACATCACCATCGCAGACTTTGAACTTGCTGTTCGCGATTCGGTCCGTGACATCGAAAACGCGTATTGGGATCTTTACCTCGCTTACCGGACCTTCGACACCGCCGTCATCGCTCACCGCAGCGCCCGACGCACATGGCGCGAAGCTCGTGACAAGGCGGACGTCGGAATCCTCAATCCGGCTGATGAGTTGCAGGCAAAGGACCGGCTGTTCGAGACCAAGGCGAACGTTGAACAAACGCTCAGCAGTATCTTCCGCGCAGAGTCTGAACTTCGGCGGCTCATCGGACTGCCAGTCAACGACGGCCGTGTCCTTCGACCATCTGATGACCCGGCCATATCGGAGTATGTTCCGGATTGGGAATCGTCCCTCCAGCAGGGGCTGCGCCAGCGCACCGAACTGCGTGCTCAGAAGTTTCGTGTTAAGAGTACTCAGCTGCAACTGTCCGCAGCTCGCAGCCTGGTACGACCGACAGTCAATGCGGTGGGAAGCTACGACATCAATGGCTTCGGCGACCGCTTGATAGACGATGGTATCGTGGATCCTGGCACCGGGCTGCCGATCCGCAGCGGATACGGCTCGTTTGGCACTGCGGGGCTGGAGTCATGGACGATGGGTGTGGAAGTGACGATCCCACTGGGGTATCGCAGCCCGCGCAGTCAGGTTCGCAATCTGGAATTGCAGCTGGCCAAAGACACCGCGATTCTGGCAGCTCAGGAGCGTAACGTGACCCATGAGATTGCCATCTCTGTTCAGGAAGTGACGGCCGCTTTCGCGACTGCTCAGTCGCACTACAAACGGAGGCAGGCGGCGGTGGAACGTGTCAGGAAACTCAACTTCACGAAGGAAGTTGGTGCCGGCACACTGGACCTGGTGCTTCGCGCCCAGGCGAGCGCTGCTGAAGCTGATGGCGCATACTACCAACAGGTGGTGAACTACAACAAAGCACTCGTCAATCTCAACCTGTCGACTGGCTCGCTGCTCGAATACAACGGCGTGTACCTTGCAGAAGGTCCGTGGGCTCGCGACGCGCATCGTGACGCGGCCATTCACGCGGCCGAACGGACTCATGCCACTGCGAATTCGCATTTGCACACGGAGCCGGCGGAATTCATCTCGCCGGGACCTGCCGGCACGATTGAACGAAGGCCGATTGTCCCTCGCAGCGGTGCCAAATGGACTGTGCCGGAGGTTCCCGTCCCGGAAGCAGCACCACGTGATGCTGTCGACGATCAGGCGGCCCGTCCGCGAAGAGGTGTATAGAGCAGTTTTCTAAAAGTCGTGGGGGGCCCTGGCTCGCGCGGGCCAGGGATCATGGGCTCCGGCACTGTCGCCGCGGCCACGAGTCAGCGTAACACGCTGTAGCCGTCGCCAAGTGACCTCGTCGACGTGCCGGTCACCACGCCATCGGCGCCAAAATCGAAGCACCCCGCCAGGAAAACCTGGCGGGGTGCGTCGATTCAATCATGATTTGCCAGCCGGCTTGTCATGAGTTTCACTTACAGACAACCACCACCGCCACAGCTGCTGCTTCCACAGCCGCCGCAGGATGATGCAGCAGGAGCACATCCACCGCAGCTTGATGAACCGCATCCGCCGCCACAGGCGGGTGCACAGGCAGGTCGGTAGACCTGACATGAAACAGTCTGTTCAACCATTCGGCAAACCTGAACCGGAACTTCACGCTGTTCCTGGCTGCAGACAGTCACGTTGTACGTGTAAGCAACTTCTTCCTGAACCGTTCGAGCGACCTTGCAGGTGCGAGTTCGTTCTTCAGCGGCGCAGACAGTCACGTTGTACGTGTAAGGAACCTGTTCCTGAACCTGACGTGCAACCTGGACAGTGCGAGTGCGCTGTTCCGGCTTGCAGACAGTCACGTTGTACGTGTAAGGGACCTGTTCCTGAACCTGACGTGCAACCTGGACAGTGCGGGTGCGCTGTTCGGCCGAGCAGACAGTCACGTTGTAGGTGTAAGGAACCTGTTCCTGAACCTGACGTGCAACCTGGACAGTGCGAGTACGCTCTTCCTGAGCACACACAGTCACGTTGTACGTGTACGATTCCTGAGTGGTCTGGTTTTCGTAGCAGGTGTATTCCACTGCGGACTGGACAATGTTTGGGACCCAGACTTTGCGAGTGCCACAGCTGGCAACCGGAGCACAACCGCCGCATGAAGAACCACCACAGCTGCCGCAGGCAGGTGCAGAGTTGCAGCCGCCGCAGGATGAACCGCAGCCGCTGTCACAACCACCGCAGGCCGGTGCTGAATTGCAGCCGCCGCATGCGGCGGCTGGAGCACAACCACCACATGGCTGCTCTTCCCAGTGACCCTGGTCCTGGCAAACAGTGCGTGTCTTCGTCACAGGAACAGATCGACAAACGTTGCGAGTGCCAGTTCGTTCTTCTGTGTGAGGAACGCTGACCGTGTACGTCTGCTCGACGTCTTCGCAGACGGTCCGGCAAACGGTACGAGTTCCTGAACGCTCTTCTGTGTGTGGAACCATCACTGTATAGCTCTGCTCGACGTCTTCGCAGACGGTCCGGCAGACAGTGCGATTTCCTGAACGTTCTTCTGTGTGAGGAACCATCACTGTGTACGACTGCTCAACGTCTTCGCAGACGGTCCGGCAGACAGTACGTGTTCCTGAACGCTCTTCCTGGTGAGGAACCATCACCGTGTACGACTGCTCCACGTCTTCATAGACGGTTCTGCTAACAGTACGCGTTCCCTGTCGTTCCTCCTGGTGCGGAACATTCACAGTTACGGTTCGCGATTCCGTAACCATTTGAGGAACCAGGACTGTCTTTTCAACAGTTTCCCATGTTCCACAAGAACTTCCGTAGCTACTGGCTACACCACAACCTGAACCACACGAACTGGCGCCACACGGGCTACAGCTTGAGGCACAGGGAGCAGCACAGCATGAGCTTGCTTCGCCGCCGCCGAAGCAGCCAGCTTGTGCAGATGCAGTCATTACGACTGCGGCTGCAAATGACAAGACATACCGCATGTCTCTACAACTCCTTACTTGAATCGCAATGATTCACATAAAACAAGATGACCCTTCGGAGAACATCCCCGAAACCCAGGCCAGCAATTGTGTTTTGCCGAGCATGATGCCGGCTGATTGGTAGATTCCTTCTCCGGCTCACCCCAAATGACTCGTTCACCGCATCGGCGGCCCGAGGACCAGCAAGATATTCTCCACCCCACCGGAACATAACACAGGTTGTTTACGTCGGGCAGCAAAACTGGGCAAAACGAAACGGTTGGTGAATATGAACGTCAAAGGCCCTTTTGTACGTTTATGATAACGGCTGAGGGTACGTCTTCTATTGCCGTTTGAGGGGCTTAGGGAAGTGGGCAGGCACGTTCTCTCCGAAAATTCGTTCAAATCCTCGAATTCAACACAAGTGCAGCGGCGCCTTCGAACGGCGCTTCAAGCTCCCCCAGGGTGGTGGCATCCCGCAATCAGGATTGCTGCGATGATCAGCGATCCGGCCGTTGCCGGGGAGGTGTTCCACCGATATAGTGCCGCTCTAACCAGCCGAATCAATACCCAAAGTCCACTCTACCTCTTGATTGAGAAGCAGTTCTGCCCCATGAAATTCTGTCTCGTCGATCGGATTGTCGATGTCACCCCGGGCGAATCCATCGCGACTTGCAAGAACGTCACACTGGCAGAAGAGTACCTGCACGACCATTTTCCAGGATTCGCTGTCTTGCCAGGAGTGATGATGGTGGAGGCCATGGTGCAGTCGTGTGCCTGGTTGTCCAGAATCACGGATGGTTTTACATTCAGTGCCTTGTTACTGAAGCAGGCCAGAGCCGTCAAATTCAACAGCTTCCTGAAGCCAGGCCAGACATTGCACGTTACGGCGAAGTTGCGAAAAAACGAAGACGATCAGGTGTCGTTTGTGGCATCCGGCACGGTCGACGGCGCCTCAGCTGTCAGCGCGCGACTCATCCTGTCGAAGCAGAATCTCGCAGATCGGCGGCCTGAGATGGCGGAAAACGATGCACGAATGATCGCCGCAATGAAAGAGCTCTACGCCCAGATTGTCCCTGCTGGCCACTGAGTCGACGGCGACGCGGGAAACCGCGTCGAGTCTCGACTTCCAAACCTGATACAACTCGTACAACTGGAATCAATCGAATGAGTCTTGAAGGGCGTGTGGCCATTGTCACCGGAGGCAGCCGCGGCATCGGCCGCGCTGTTGTGGAAGCTCTGGCCGGGGACGGAGCCCGTGTCGCATTCGTGTACAACTCGAACACGGCGGCCGCGGACGAAGTCGTCCAGGCAGTCACGTCGACCGGACGCGAGTGCATCGCTATTCAGGCCGACGTGGCGTCAAAAAAGTCCGCCGACAGGATCATTGCAGATGTCGTCGAAATGTGGGGCAGTGTCGATATTCTGGTCAACAACGCCGGCATCATTCGAGACGGTCTGCTGGCAATGATGGACGAGTCAGACTGGCAGGATGTCATCAACACCAACCTGAACAGTGTATTTAATTTTTGCCAGGCGGTGACGCGGCAGATGATGTCACAGCGATACGGTCGCATCATCAACATGTCGAGTGTCGCGGCGACTGTAGCGAATCCAGGCCAGGCCAATTACGCAGCAAGCAAAGGCGGAGTGGAAGGGTTCACCCGCTGCATTGCCACTGAATTGGCGCGTCGCAGCATTACCGTTAACGCTGTTGCACCGGGATTTATTGAAACTGACATGACGGAGGCGGTGGTCAGCGCC
>JBDOMX010000420.1:866-11895 GCA_039831615.1 Planctomycetaceae bacterium | reverse complement strand
CGATTACAAATCGTTACTGCCCTGGAACTGGTCTGTCCGACATCCCGAAGCCATTCGCCAGTATCGAGTCCGAGAACGCAACCAACGGCACAACCAAAAACAAACCAAACGCGCACAACGCCGAAAACATAAAGCACGTTGATCGCTCACGTCGTGAGTGACACTCGGCAGTCAAGCCCAAATCCCAAACGGTCCTGTTCACCGCTTACCGCCGCGGACGCGAATCAGCGTACTACACTCTATTGTAGTTTCCGAAAATTCGTGGCGGGTACTGGCTCGCGGGCTCCATGGATGATGGGCTTCGGTCCTTCCGCCGCGGCCACGGGTCAGTGGACTACGCTGTAGACAGAGTGTTGCCGATCAGATTTCGCGTCAGCCCCAACCGGGCAAACCGGATGAGGCGGGTTTGCCGCGCAGGTCGCTGACCGGACTCGCAGTGGAAAGATACTGTCACAGCCTTCAAAACGCTCGTACTTCCCGTGCCAGCTGAATCAACTGTGACCGTGCTGCTTCCGTCAGCAGCGGACCAGGGACATTATTGCGTCGTAATTCATCGGCGAAGTTGATTTCGGACAACGGCCCTGGCAGGAATGAGATCCCGGGGTATTGATTCTGCAGCGTTCGGACCGCCGCCTCGTCTCGCGCTGGACCGTAAACAGCAATCGGTGTCTGTGCCGTGCGGCTGTCTGCACGAAAATTGGCAATCGTTTGCGACAACGACCACCGCAGGCAGTTCGTGTGAATCAGAATGAGCTCGCAGTTCAGCTGGCGAACTGCCTGTTCAAATCCGGCCTGGCCGGTCAGGGCACGGGCTGCCTGATATCCCTGGTCATTGAGCAGAAAGGTTGCCAGAGTCGCAGTGTGCTCGCGGGGATCAATCACCACGGCTTCCTGACCGGTAGTGCCTTGTGCAAACGACCTGACGATCGCCTCTGCGTAGCTGCGCCCGCGCACGGGACGATCGAGACTGAGTAGTCGCACGGCGGCATGCAGCCGTACCGCTGGACCGGAGAGGTACATTGATCGTCGCAGCAGTTCCGCGTCTGATTCGAGGAGTGCAAGGGCTGCTGCCGAATTTTCAACCTGAACAGCGAGGTCCAGGGCTGCAGTCCGGTCATGATCTCCTGGCGCGCCGCCCGCGCCGCCATCGCCGGCACTGCGGCATACCAGCAGGACCAGACCTGCCCGTTCGTCGTGCGGATCAATTCGAACGGCATCCTCCGCCCACATCACGGACATCCTCAGCGTGTTGCCAAACGCGTTGTCGGCGAATCGGTCTTCTGACTCAACGAGACCTCGCAACGCACGACGCGTCAACCATTGGACAGCTGCCTGGGAAGTCTCAGGTCGATCCGGGCCGGACCACAGCCAGTTGATCGCCTCCTCCGCAGCATCTCTCACGGCACCTGAATCCGCCGCAAATTCGTAACGCAGGAGGCGAGGTGCCAGATCCGGGTCCGCGGTCAGTCGGAGCAGGTCCAACAGCCACAGCTGATCTTCGGGTGCAGAGGATTCCAGAGCATTCAGCAATTGCAGCCGGAACATTCGAACGTTTCGCCTCACCAGGACACGTCCAGTCCTGCCGGCCTCCGAATCCGGGCTGACTGTCAGCACAGCTGGAACCACCGGTGCATCGATCGTCAACAGTTGTTCGGCGGCGAGTTTGGCCTGTTCGGCATCGTTTCCGAGTTGTTCGACAAGTTCCCTCGCACGATCCGGTGGCAATTTCGCGGCCGACGAAGCCGAATTGACCTGTCGCAGCAATTCGCCGGACATTGGCTCCAGGTCAACATTCGCATTCAGGCTGAGGAACAGTTCCATCCCGACATCATCGCGCAAACGCAACAATGCGTCCTGCGACAAACCTCGGTCCAGCAGCGTTCGCAGATAGCCACGAGCAAGCTGAGTACGACTCAGGCGAGCCGCCGCATCAGCCGACCGAACGAGTCGTGCCGGCGTATCGGGTTCCTCATAAAACAGTTTCTCACGGCTGTCCTGAGACCCGTCGATCTGTCCACAAGCGTGCGAACCAGAGGTCACCGAGAGAGTCAGGAGCAAAAGAGTGAATACTGCGGAGCGAGTGATCATGGCTGGAACGATCATCAGCAGGAATTTCTTGTTATCAATCGACCCGACCATCGTGAACCGGGGAGGTGTCCGTGTCCAGAATACATCTGACCGGTCTGTGTTTCCCCACAATATTTCCTAAAACCAACAGCTTGTCGTCGCGGGAAAAACCGCGCCCGCCTGCTCTGCTCATCGTCTCCCAGGAATTGAGCCCTTGAAATTCATTCCAAGTGCTCCGGTCGGACACCCCTGACCGCTGCACCGGTGATGTTCAATACCGATTATCCGGAATCTGCTGCCCGCCCGACAGGCGAAGTTCCATTCTGATACGTCCATTATCAAACTTCTTATTCTCCCAGCTCCCCTGATGACTACGACGGGAGTGTTTACCAGGACGGAATCGACGTTGGATTCCGCCCTCAATATCCGAAAACATCGCCGGCCCCCAACAGAGTTTCCCCGCCATGCCCCGCCCGTTTCCACTCACCGCTGAACAACTCAGGGAATTGGCCGATCAATTTCCCACGCCGTTCTATCTGTATGATGAAGCCGGCATTCGTGAAACCTGCAGGGAGCTGAATCGGGCCTTCAAATGGACCGAAGGTTTCCGCAATTACTACGCCGTCAAGGCTTTGCCTAATCCTCATGTGTTGAAAATCGTGAGGGAAGAAGGCATGGGAGCGGACTGTTCCAGTAAGGCCGAATTATTTCTTTCACAGTTAACGGGTCTGTCCGGCGAGCAGGTCATGTTTACGTCAAACAACACGCCGATCACCGAATACATGGTGGCGAAGGAATTGGGCGCGATTCTCAACCTCGACGACATCAGCCATATTGATTTCATTCATGAACAGATTGGGCTTCCGGAACTTGTGTCCTTTCGCTTCAACCCCGGGGCGGCCCGCGAAGGGAATGTGATCATCGGCCGGCCCGAGGAAGCCAAGTATGGATTCACGGAGTCACAGCTATTCGACGGCTACCGACGTCTGGATCAGCTGGGCGTGCGACGGTTTGGACTCCACACCATGGTGGCCTCCAACGAACTCGACAGCAGCTTTTTTGTCGAAACCGCCCGCATGCTGTTCGATCTGGTCATCAGGATTCACCAGCAACTGAACGTCCGCATCGAATTTGTAAATCTTGGCGGTGGCGTTGGTATCCCCTACCGTCCGAATGAAAGGCCAGTTGACCTGGAGTGGCTCGGTGGTCAGATTCATGACCTTTACCAGGCGATGATCGTTTCTGCCGGACTTGATCCGTTGCGCATCGTGATGGAAAACGGGCGCATGGTCACCGGGCCTCACGGTTTTCTGGTCACACGCTGCCTGCACCACAAGAAGATCTACCGCCAATATGTGGGAGTTGATGCCTGCATGGCGAACCTGATGCGCCCCGGCATGTACAACGCCTACCACCACATCACCGTGCCGGGTCGTGAAAACGAACCTCAAGACTGCGTCGTGGACGTTGTTGGCTCGTTGTGCGAAAATAACGACAAATTTGCGATCCAGAGATCGTTGCCGGAAATTCAACGCGATGATCTGCTGGTGATTCACGATGCCGGAGCCCACGGACACGCCATGGGGTTTCAGTACAACGGCAAAACACGAAGTGCTGAGCTGCTGCTGCTGCCTGATGGCGGCATCAAGCAGATTCGCCGCGCGGAAACCCAGGACGATCTCTTCGCCACACTGGATTTCTCGGAATTCAATTGAACGGTTCGGCAGCGTTATCTGCATCTGCGACAGCAGATGCCAGCTGTGCGACGGAAGATGGACGGTCTCGTCCAAACGACCTGAGCATCTGAGCAACGCCGCCAAAAATGCCTCGTCGATTCGACTGCAGCGATCGTGCGTCGCCAATCGATTCGACATCGAAAACACTGGTTCCAATGGTGAACTGATCGCCCGATCGCAGGATCTGCTCGTCGACCGGCGTGCCGTTGAGCATTGTGCCGTTGAGCATTGTGCCGTTGACAGAGTTCAGATCTCTCAGGACCAGTCCATCGTCCGTCCGTGCAATCTCACAGTGTCGACGACTGGCCAGAACGTTGGTCAGCAACACATCTGCCGATTGATCCCGCCCGAAAACAACCGGGAACTCACCAACGGTCATCCTCGTACCACGATGATCAGAAATGACAAGAATCGTATTCATTCTACCAGTTCACAACTCGATTGAACCTGAAGAGAATGGAGACGTCCCTGTCGTTGATCTCATATCCGTTGCCCGGAAGTCCCGGGGACAAATGGGCTGTGCACATCCGGCGTCGGACGCTCAATGCACGATCAGTATTCTAATAGTCGCGGTCGAACCAGCAGGACGCGAGTGTATCAGCGGCCGGTCCAGGGTCTGAAATCTCACTGAAATGAAAAGGATCGCAGCTGTGTAACACGTCAACTTTATATCGTAACTCCACGAAGGTTCGCGAGGCCAGGCGGTTCTGTCAACCGACCAGTGCCGTTTGAACTCTCAAACACGACGGCTCACCTGACTGGACGGGCGATCTTTCATCACCGGGACGCAGGTTCGTCTGCCATCACAAACCGGAGTGTTCCGCCGGAAACGATTTCGTCGTGGGAAAACCATGTTCGGTCGAGCGGTCTGCCATTCAGCTCGACGCTTTCAACCTGAACGTGGTCCGGCGAATAGTTGTCAGCGATGATCTCGAGCCGATTGTTGCCGACGGCAACCGACGCACGTTTCCACAACGGGCTGCCAATTTCATATCGATCAGTGCCGACGACCGGGTAAAAGCCCAAAGAACTGAAGACGTACCAGGCTGAGAGCGTGCCGCCGTCATCGTTGCCGTCAAGTCCGTCCGGACCGCTGCCGTGTTTGTGCTTCAGAATCCAGCGTACCCATTTTTGAGTGAGGTCGGGCCGTCCGGCCGCATTGAACAGATACGCCGCATGAATGTCAGGTTGGTTGCCCTGCCAGTAATAGCCGTTGGGGACCACGCCGACAACCGGATTCGAGTTGGCAAAGAAATCGTTGAGCTCCGTGGCGAACTCGTCTTTGCTCCTGAAGAGTGAAACCAGACCAGCCGCATCATGTGAAACAGACCATCGCCACTGCAGCGCACTGCCTTCGACGTAGTCGTCTGTAAATGTTTTTGTCAGATCGAGATAGGTGAGCAGCGTGGGTCTCAGTGGGGTCGAGAATTGCCCCTGCGAATCGCGCGGCTGGAAGAACTGCGTCTGCGGATTCCACACGTTGCGGTAGTTTTGGGCGCGCCGGGCGAATAATACTGCGTCGTCATTCTTTCCAAGTGCCTGTGCGAGCCGTCCGATGGCCGCGTCAGTTGTGGCGTACTCCAGTGTCTTTGCCACTGCACCGCTCATCGTGTCGGAGGGACAATATCCGTATCTGATATATTCTGCGATTCCCCGCCGTCCGCTGTACGGAGCATCTTTTGGGGCAGGATTCAGCGCGGCTTTTCGCATGGCCCTGTAGGCCGCCTGGATATCGAAATCACGGATCCCCTTGAGCCATGCTTCGGCCACCGCAACTTCAGTTGGAGCACCGAACATTGAATTGGTAAAGCCGGCGCCGGACGGCCAACGCGGAAGATTGCCGCCGTGTTCGGCCATCTTTACCAGCGAAACCAGCATGTCGCGATGGTGTTCCGGCGTGAGCAGTGTGTACAGAGGATGTGTCGTCCGATACGTGTCCCACAGGGACATGTCTGTGTAGTAATCAAAGCCGTCAACGCGATGAATACGGCTGTCGAAGCCAATGTATTGTCCGTTGACGTCATGAAACGACGTCGGCATCATGAAGGAATGAAAGATGGCCGTATAAAAAATGCGGCGATCAGCGATGGTGCCTCCTTCGACGACTGCCTTCGAAAGAATGCCTTCCCATTCCTGTGTCGCGCGGTGGCGGACTTCATCGAAACTGAGCGTGCCACCTTCCGCATTCAGGTTTTGGATCGCATTGTCGACGCTGACGTGCGAAATCGCGAGCGACAGTTCAATCGTTTGTTCCGCACTTGACTCCTCAAACGTGCAGGCCACGCCAACATCGTCTCCGGTCGCCTGTTCGGTCCCGTTCGAAATGTCGTTGCCTGCCCATGTGGCACAGGTCGTCCATGGACTGCGGAATCGGGCTGCGAAGTAGACTTTCAGACCACCGTAGCGGCCGGAGAACGACCCGAATGTCCTTACGGATCCCGTCATTTCATTCTTCGCAGCGTTGAAACGGACTTCACACTCTGTGCTCTTCCCCGATCCCAGCGCACTTCCGACATCGATCAGAATTCTGGGTGCAGAACCCGCGGCAAATCGGTAACGATGCAGGCCCACGCGACGAGTTGCCGTGAGCTCCACGTTGATCCTGACGTCCGGCAACTCGACCGCGTAATAGCCGGGCGATGCCGTTTCGTGATCGTGACTGAACCTCACCTGCTGCGACTTTCGCCTCTCGGCCAGCGGAACGTCGTCTCGATCAGCAAAAACACGAAAATGCCCTCCATCGACTGCACCTGTTCCACACAGGCGCGTATGACTGAATCCGATGATCAGCGGGTCGTGGTAGTAGTACCCGGACATGTTGGTGGCGGTCGCTCCGGTTGCCGACATCGTATCGGGGCACAGTCTGACCAGCCCGAACGGAACGGTTGCCGCCGGTGGATTGTTGCCGCAGACGTAGCGGTTTCCACCGGTGCTGATGAACGGATCAACGAGCTGGACTGGAGTCTGCTGCAGATCCTCGGATTGCCCGCTCGGCAGAAAACTGACGACAGCGGCCATTGAGGCTAACCTCATCGAGTGCAGTCGCATCATGCTCATTCTTTTCCGGGTGACGAATCGTAGAGCCATTCAACAGGCAGGCGAGTAATCTGCAGGGAATTCAATCGAGGATACTCACAGTGTGCCAGAAGGACGTGGCCGTCAACGAATTCAATAGCCGTATAGCAATACCAGCCCTCGGGATCGGTTCCAATGTTCCGAATGTGGTGCCACGAAACTCCTTCATCGCTTGAAATGGCCGCAGTGAACGGGCGACGACCAGCCGGTTGTCGTTTCGCCAGTGTATCGTCGCCATTGTTCCAAATGAGCAGGAGATCGCCGGTTGCCGGGATCCGTTCGATGGATGCTGGAGACGTGGTTGGCTGGGAGATGTTTGACCGTTTCAGTTCTGACCAGGTTTCACCATCATCGCTGGAGTGGGACACCAATTGGCAGTCACGACTGCGGCAGAATAACATCAATCGACCGTCTTTCAGTTCAACGACGCCTGGCTCCTGAGCCAGCAGTTCCGATTCGACAGTCGTCGCACTTGCCCGCCATGTGTGTCCCGAATCATCGGACAGGTAGCAGTGAATCTGCGCCGAATCCCGCCAACCGGGCGATCCGGGCAGATAATGAACAGCCACCGGAACCACCAGTCGACCAGTCTTCAGCTGAATCACGCGGTCATTGTTTAACACGCGATACCCCGGCTGATTTGTGGGTGAAATATCAGCCGAGCGGGACCACGTCCGGCCCTCATCGTCGCTGGTCCGCATCAACAGTCGATCGAGAAACGGATACTTCGCGTCGGACGGACTGGCGTACTTCTGAGCGTAAAAAAGTCCAATCCGTCCATCCTGCAGTCGCAGCAGTGATACGGACATGAGGTTCGCCTCGCCCTCCTGTCGAGTCACAACGGGCAAGTCATCATGCGTCCACGTGTTCCCTGCATCGGACGAATATCGAGCTGCAAGATCTGCCGCCGCATGGTCGCCGGTACCGATGAACTTCGAATATACCAACATCAGCCGCCCATCCTTCAGTAGAATGAAGTCGCCTTCGCTGTTTCGACCGTTGCCGGGCCGAGGTGTAATGCGCAGGGGCTTGTCGATGCCGGGTGCGACGCCCTGAGGGACTCTGTCATCACCCCGCACTGATGATGCCAACAGGAACAGAGCGGTGGCACTGATTGAGATAGCAACGCTGAGATGAAGCCGCATGAAACTGACCTGTTCTGCTAAAATGATGATCGATGCCGCGTCCGATACGCGACGTGTCACGGTTGATCGTTGAATGTGCGCCGCCGGCCGTCCTCAATCCCGGCGGGTGCCTTTGAAAGTGCCTTTGGACTTCAGTGAGCCCGGGAATCTCTCATGTTGCCGTGTCCCGAAGCACTACTTTGTCATGCTCACCGCTGCGGCCGTGCTGACGCCGACTGGCTGCTTTCGCCAGATAACACGGGCAACGGATTCCCGGATGTCCATCGTCAGGCTGAAAAGTGTAGGGACAAGGAACAAAGTGAACACTGTCGAAACCAGAAGTCCTCCGAGAACGACGCTGCCGAGCCCGCGATAGAGTTCGCTGCCGGCACCTGGAAACAGGACCAGTGGCATGAGGCCAAGTACGGTGGTCAGTGTTGTCATGAAGATCGGGCGAATACGTGTGCGGACGCTTTCCAGAATTGCGTCGCTGCGTCGATATCCGTCGCGCATCAGATTCAGCGACTGATGCACGATGAGAATCGGGTTGTTCACGACGGTTCCGATCAGGATGACAAATCCCAGCATCGTCAGCACGTCCAGTGGCTGACCATAAATGGTGCCGGTTTCATGAGCCAGCCACCAGTTGAGTGTGTTCAGTCCGAGGACTCCTCCGACAGCTCCCAGCGGTACGCTGAAGATCACCACCAACGGATACAACCATGACTCAAACAGCGCAGCCATCAGCAGGTAGGTAATCAGCAGTGCCAGAGCGACGTTGAATTGCAGGGCCTCCCATGTACTGGCCAGCTTGTCGGCTGTCCCGGCCAAAGTAATTCGGTAGCCACCTTCCAGTTGCCCACTTTGCTGCAGGGGCGCGATGATGTCGCGGCGAATCAGAGCCATTGCGTTTTCCAGCGGCATGTCCAGGGGAGGGGACACTTCGATGGTGATCGACCGTTGCCGTTCTCGATGGTTGATCTGCTCCGGTCCACTGCGCATTTCCACGCTGGCGATGGCTTCCAGTGGCACCAGTTGACCGATCGGCGTGGCGATCGGGATGGCCCGCAACTGTTGAATGCTGTCAGCGTATTTATCGCGTCCTTTAATAGTGACATCGATCTTGTCACCTTCCAGGTAGTAATCTCCGGCGTAGGCTCCATCCACGAGAGCGTTTACCGCGTATCCTAATTCCGTAGTATTGATGCCCATTTCCGCGGCCTGAACCAGATGTGGCTCGATGTGAATTTCCGGACTGGAGAGATCGAGACTCGGCACCGGACGAGCCTGCACATTCGGAATCGCCTCTCGCACCTGCCCAAAGATTTGTCCGCCCAGTGCCACCAGTTTGCTGAGTTCGGGACCGGTGATTTCCACGTCGATCGTACGGCCGGCCGTGAGACCCTGTTCGAATAGACTGGACTGTTTGGCGACGGCGAATGTTCCGGGAAGTCGAGACCCAACCTCTGATACCAGCGGCACCAGTTTGGCAACCTCCATGGGATCGTGTGCTCGAATTCCCAGGAACACACTGCGGCCGCGGGCCACAAAAAAGAAATCGCCAATCATTGGATAGTCAAGCGTCGCGCGTTCCGGGCTGTCGGGATCGATGTCCCAGTATGGTTTCAACTCACGTTCGACCTGTTCGCCCATGGCCATCAACTGGTCCAGGTTGTAACCCGGCGGTGGCAGCAGAATACCGAATACCAGGTTTCGGTTGCCGGTGGGAAGATACTCGACCTTCGGCCAGAAGGCATACGTCAGGCACAACGCCCCGCCCGTCAGCACCAGCACGACGGCCACGCGACGCAGGAAACCCCGCTGCACCCATTGATTGACTGCGGTCACCAGCGTCACAAAGCCGTTGCCGGCGGCAAGGACTGGTGCCAGTACCATTCGGTGCACCGACTGAAACATTCCCTGCGATTGTGCTGTCAGTTTCTGTCCCGGTTGCTCATTCGTGTCATCATCATCTTCCGCATCTTCGCGTCGAAACAATCGCGATGCCGATGCGGGAATCACGGTCATGGAGACAATCATCGACAAGGCAACGGCCGCGCTGATGGCGAGCGCTATGTCGCGAAATAACTGACCGGCTTCCTGCTGAATAAACACGATCGGCAGAAACACGGCGATTGTCGTCAGCGTCGACGCGACGACCGCACCCAGAACTTCCCCCGTCCCCCGGACGGCGGCAACGAGCGGCTGTTCACCGAGTGACTCGTAGCGCCGATAGATGTTCTCCAGGACAACGACTGCGTTATCGACCAGCATTCCCACTGCGAAGGCCATTCCGGCCAGACTGATGACGTTCAATGACCGTCCCAGGACCTGAAGTACGAGAAATGTACCAATGATGCTGATCGGAATGGCCAGACCGACCACCAGAGCTCCACGCGCAAACCAGAACCCGGCTCCCACGATGACCGCCAGTGTGACCACAAAGAACCAGGGAGAAACGAAGGCTGCTGCCCATGACGACGCCAGGATGAACGGGATAATGATCAGGGTGCGCATACCCAGATGCAGAAACACCATTAACACAATCATGGTGAGAGCGCCACCAATGAAGATGTTCTGCCGGACGAGTTCGACCGACGAGTAAATATAATCGGTTTCGTCGTAGACCTGTGTGAGCACAAGGCCGCGAGACTTCAACACGTCGCTGTTCAGTTCCTGATTGATTTGCTGCAGGCCCTCCATGACATCGAGCACGTTGGCTCCGGTTTCGCGCAGTACGTTGATGGCAATGCTTGATTCACCGAAACGCCGGACAAGCCCGGTCGGCTTCTTGTAGCCGAGTTGAACTTCGGCGACATCCCGCACGTAGACAGGAGCACCGCCACGTATCGCCAACAGCTGATTTTCAACCTGCTCCGGAGAGCGGAACTGCCCGAGAGTACGAACCACCCAACGACGTTTTGTTTCCCAGAAATCGCCGGCAGAAACATCCGTATTCTGACTCCGCAGAACTCGTCGTACATCTTCGATGGTCAATAGTCGGGCGGCCAGACTTTCCGGATCAAC
>JBDOMX010000420.1:0-856 GCA_039831615.1 Planctomycetaceae bacterium | reverse complement strand
CAACAATGACCTGCAATTCATCTTCCAAGCCACCGAGCACGTTGGCCTGTGATACTCCGGAGACGCGTTCAAACCTCGCTTCAATCTCGTCTTCAGCAAATCGTCTGAGCTCAGTGACCCTGAGTTCCTGCGGCGGCAGCAGTTCTTTGACGGCTTCATGCCGGACGGCAAGATTTCGCAGCCGCAGCATGGCCAGACCTGGGTTGTGAGCATTGCGAATACGGTCCAGATCATCCGCCAAGTCCGGATGCTTCGCCGCGAACGCGTCAAATACTTCTGCACCGGGCCTCTCCGCACTCAGAATGAACCACGCGATGGGGCGGTCCGACGCGTTGGATGTGCTGATGACTGGTTTGTCAGCGTCCTCCGGGTACTGAGGAACCTGTTCCAGTCGGCCGATCACGTCCACGACCGCCTTGTCCATATTCACGCCGACGCCGAATTCCAGCGTGATCGTCCCTGATGAATCTGAACTCTCGGACGACAGCTTGGTCAGTCCCTCAACACTCTTCAGTTGTTCTTCCTGCTCCGTGACGATCTGACGTTCAATTTCCTGAGGGCTCGCGCCCGACCATCGGGTTTGCACTGTAATCGTCGGTGTTTGAACCTCGGGAGTCAGCTGCATAGGCATCCGCAGCAGCGCGACGCAGCCGAACAGTCCCAGCAGCAGGACGCCCACACTGACTTTAACCGGGCTGCTGACGGACGCTTCAATGAGTTTCATAAGTCACCACGATGCACATGGACAGGACTGCAAAATCCCGAAACGCGGCGCGTCAACGTCAGACCTGCCTCCGCATGCCGGCTCACCGGCGTGGTTGCCGGCCAGTCGACTCCTGAGCCTGTTCGGCCGTCA
>JBDOMX010000514.1:0-2687 GCA_039831615.1 Planctomycetaceae bacterium | reverse complement strand
CAGACGACCAGGTCCGCGATGAGGTGATGACGTTTCTGACCGCTGGCCACGAAACGGTCGCAACTGCTCTATCATGGACGTGGTATTGCCTTTCGAGGAACGAGCCAGTGCGGGCACGACTCGAAGATGAGCTCAAGACAGTTCTCGGAGATCGTGTTCCGACCGCTGAGGACGTGCCGCGGTTACAATTCACCGAAATGGTGTTTGCCGAGGCAATGCGGCTGTATCCTCCCGTTTGGGGGATGACCCGACATACGGTGGACGACTACCGCGCTGGCGACTACCTGATTCCAGGAGGATCCGTGGTCGGCATGACACAGTACGTAATGCACCGCGACAGCCGATACTATCGAGACCCGAACGAATTCGACCCAGCACGATGGACTGCTCGCGAAAAAGCCGGCCGGCCGAAATACTCGTATTTCCCCTTTGGTGGTGGCCCACGACTGTGTATCGGTGAACCTTTTGCATGGCTGGAAGGCATCCTCGTAATTGCGACGATTGCTCAACGGTGGAGGATGAATGTGGTCCACGAGCATCCGATTGAATTCCAGCCATTACTCACATTAAGGCCAAAGCACGGAATCAGAGTACTTCTCGACCAGCGTTCCACGTCTGGGGCTACAACGGGAACACTTGCATCTGCGGTCGGACTCTAGAGTGACAATCCAATGACTGTTAAGACTTCTTCAAAGCAAACGCACTACACTTCCGTGGCATCGGAGAGTGATGCGCCCGATTCGAGTCACAAGACTGGCTTGTCTGCTTCAGTCCTCCGCAGGCTGTCAATGGTGTCTCCGCATCGCACATCGGCGGCGATTGCATTTGACTGGATGGTCATCGTCTGTTGTTTTGTTCTGTCGATTAACTTCCGACACCCCGCCGTGTGGATTGTCAGTGCAGTTGTGATTGCGGCACGGCAACACGCGCTGCTGATCCTGATGCATGATGGGTCCCACTTCCGCCTCCTGCGGAACCACGGCTGGAATGATCGAGTCAGCAACTGGCTTTGTGCCTGGCCTCTGCTCGTGACAACCGGAGGCTACCGACAGAATCACCTAGCCCATCATTCTCATCTCAACACTGATGACGACCCGGATTGGATTCGAAAATACGGACACGCCGACTGGGACTTCCCAAAGTCCAGACGCGACATTGTGCTGTTGCTGCTGAGAGAATTGTGCGGTGGTGGGTTCCTGCAGGCACTTTCGTCAATTCGCGATCTTTCCGGCAGGAAGCTGAATGCCGGAAAAAACCAAGGTCGCAAGTGGGAGAGGATTGCATACTACGCCTTGGCAGCAGTGGGAATCTCACTGTTCAAGATGTGGGTGCCCGTCCTGCTTCTTTGGTTTCTTCCGGCGTTTACGCTGCTGACCGTAATCCTCAGGATTCGTAGTATCGCGGAGCATTTTGGTATCGAAGGCGAACATGAACTGAACATGTCTCGGAATGTGCACTGCCGTTGGTGGGAGCGATTCCTTCTGGCTCCTCACAATTCAGGTTATCACCTTGATCACCACCTCTATCCGTCTGTTCCGTTCTACTATCTGCCGGAGCTTCATGCGGAGTTGATGACCGTCCCAGCATACTCCGCAACATCCCATCAGACGTACGGATTCACTCCCTCCTCCCGCAGTAGCTTCCTGGAGGAGATTACTCGCGATGAGTGAAGCAACGATGAGTAGCAGCCGAATTGACACCCCAATGCAGATGCTTCTCGAGGCGGCGGTTTTGGCCCCTTCGGGCGACAACACCCAGCCGTGGCGATTTGATGTCGATGAAACCGACCGCCAAATTGTCGTCAATGTCGATCCGGTGCGCGATACTTCTCCCATGAATGCGGGGCAACGAATGTCGCGGATTGCGATCGGAGCTGCGGTTGAAAACATCGTGCGGACTGTTGCATTCAACGATCTGAAGGTAGCAACTGAACCGTCTGCGACTTCTCACAGCGTCTCCATTCGATTGCACGAAGTCGCCAAAACGCCACTGCGGGCGGATGAAGCCGTCGCGAACCGCTGCACCAATCGGCGGGCGTGCCATGGAAAGACCGTCAGTGCGGAAACTCTCCAGCGGTTGCAGCAACAGTCCACGGACTTGTCTGAAGTTGAAACGCACTGGATCACTGACGCAGAACACGTGCGTCGCATGGCCGCCGTTGTCCGCCAGGCGGACGCTATCCTGTTTGGGACAGCCGAATTGCGTCATGCGTTTCTGGAGAACGTCCGTTTTGATCGCCCGGATGATGAAACTGTGGATGAAGGCTTATCCCTGGCATCCCTCGAAATCAAAGGACGTGACAGAGCCCCGTTTCGCCTGCTGCCGAAACTGCCCAACTGGCTCGTGCGATTGATGCGAGTTGGGTCCACGATCGGCCGGCAGAATGAACAGCTGATTCTCGGTGGGGCCGGGCTGTGCCTGGGAGTGGCAGCGGATGACGAGCCGCTGACCGACATCGCCGTCGGCCGAGCCATGCAGCGTGCCTGGCTCGCGTTGACGGAACAAAATCTGGCAGTCCAGCCCATGATGTCGCTGCTGGTGCTGCAGAATGCACTGACACATGGCAGCGACTCTGTCCGGTCAGCACTCGGAACTGATCGCGTACAGAATCTCCTCGAACAGCTCAGCACAGTCTGTCCACAGATCGACGACGGTCGGCCGGCTTTTCTGCTGCGATTTGGCTATGC
>JBDOMX010000116.1:0-2691 GCA_039831615.1 Planctomycetaceae bacterium | reverse complement strand
TTGTAGTTTTTAACCACCGTGTATTTGTATTTAGAGAAATATGACATCTTCACATTAATTCTTTATCGCTTGTTCCAAGAATCTTGTCACTGCAAATTCATCCGGTTTGCGGCTGAGGTACTGCCGGGCCATCATCAACTCGATCACATCTTCCATTGCCTGTGTATTCTGAATCGCTGTAACGTCCGGTCGATTGTTCTGCAGTGCTTTACGGATGTATTTTGCGTCAACGCCGATGTACTTTCCCGCAATCGCGGATGCCACATCCGGCTGCTCGTCGATGAAGTTGGCGGCGCGGAGGTAAGCCCCGACCATTCGTTCAACCAGATCGGGTTCTTCCTGCACGATTTGCGCTGTCGTTGACAACGAACAGCCTGGAGCACCGGGCCAAACGTCGCCCGTGCGTTTGATGGTCCTGCCAAGCCCACGTTCTTCGAGAATCGTTGCATACGGTTCGATCATCGACGCCGCGTGACCGCCTTCGCCTAGAAACGCAAGAATGGCCCCGTCACCCGACGGCATGCGTACTAATTCCGCGTTCTGCCATCCCATCTTCTGTACGAGGCTCATCGCCGTCAAATCTTTCATGCCGCCCTCGTGTGGGACGGCAACGCGCGTGACTTGCTCGGGCTCGACGCCGGGCTGCAGCACAATCGCCGCTTCCTCGATGCCGGAACCACAGATGACACGTAACGGAAGCCCTGCGTCGCACGACGAAACGACCCGTGTCCAGGGAATCACGGCAAACTGGACGTCACCACTTCCCATTCTCTGAGGAACCATCCAGGCCGTGGGAGCGATCTCCACGTCCGCATCGATTCCCGCTTCTTTTAAGAAACCACGCTCAAACGCAATGTACGCCGGCATCTGACAGATGCCACGCAACAGACTAAGACGAATTTTTCTCATTGGATGTCCTCAAGGTTGTAAAAAGAAATGCTCTTTGATTTGTCAATCCGCTATGAATAACCGCATGGAACGTCTTTCGACCTATTCGCGTTTTCTCAGCGATCTCGGTGCGGTGCTTCTGGGTTCCGTATTGATGCTTCACCGGCATTCTCCCTTCAGAACAAGCATGCCACGCACACCATTACGTGGATACAGAGTCAGGCCCGGTTCCGGCACGATTTGATCGTTGGGCGATAATTGAAAACAAAACCGTCTGCCAATTGCAGCCAGCACCAGCACCGATTGCATCCTCGAAAAGGCTTCGCCGATGCAGGTGTGCGGGCCAGCGCCGAACGGAAAATAGGCCTGAAGCAACCTTGATCCCGACGGCGGATCACGAAACCGATTGGGATCGAACCGCTCGGGGTCTGAGTAAAAGCCCGGATGACGATGCATCAGGTACTGGCACAGAAGCAGTGTGCAACTGGGATCGACACTCAAACCGCTCGGGAGCGTGTCGGCGGCAAGCGGGACACGCGCGAATAACCAAGTGGGCGGATACAAGCGATTGGACTCATCCAGAATCATCCTGGTGTACGCAAGTTTTTGCCACACAGGAGGATCGCACAAATTCGATTCGTGAACTTGTTCCAACTCATTTCGCCACTCGGACTCAACTTCCGGGTGAGTGGCGATCAGGTACCAACTCCACGCGAGGGTATCAGCAGTGGTTTCGTGGCCGGCACTGGTCAGCGTCAGCACTTCGTCGCGAATCTCCTGGTCATCCAATCCACCAACGTCAGGAGACTGCATGTCGACAAGTTTCGACAGGAAATCATCGTTGGGATCTGAACCTCGTCGCTCGATTTCGCGAAAAACAATCTCGTCGATTGTCTTGGTCGCGCGTTGGTGGTCTCGAACGAGTCGAATTGGCAAGCGATCGCGAAATGGCAGCCGCGAATGATACAGGAACTCCGTGTATCGCCTGCGAGTCATGATCGCATCATTCAACCGATCACGCCCTTCGTTCCAATCGCGACCAAAAACGGTTGACATCAAAATCGATCGGGATAGCTGCGCCATCTCCTCCGCGATATCGATCATCTGTCCGTGCTGCCAACGCGCCATCAATTGCTGAGTCTCGTCCACAATCAGACTTGCATGAGATTCAACGCTACGCTCATGAAACAACGGTTGTAACAACCGCCGACGTTCTCGATGATCCGCGCCCGACTTGGTAAGCAAGCCGTCGCCAGCCCGCTGTTTTCCCGACTTGCTGCTTAGTTGCCGGCCTTTGGCATAGCCTTGTGCATTGCGCACCAGCACATGCTGAATGTCGGCCGGATCAGTGAGCAGGTGGCAACGAAATCGCAGGCCGATCTTTACTGCGTCGCCATACTGAAACGTTCCGCGGGTAAAATAGCCGAGTCGTTTCCTCAAAAAGAATGGGATTTGACCGGTGCAGCCTTGTTGATTCGATTGCTTTGCGGCGAAGTCCGAACAAGATTGCTTGGCGTCGGACACTGCGTGCGCGGCAACTGGGCAGCCAACGTGCTGAGAGTTCTTCGGTGATACTTCCTTATCCAAGTGCATACCCGTCTTTCGCTTCACCGGCGCGCGGTTGATCGTTGCACAACAATTTGCCATAAAGATCCAGGAAAGAATCAACGCATTCGGTCTGGCTAAATAGACGCGTCGCACGTTCTCGACCGGCGCTGCCGAACTCCTCTGCCGTCTCCCGATCACAAACGAATTTCAGTAACGCGGATGCAAGCGAATTTGCGTCTCCCGGCGGCACGAGTG
>JBDOMX010001173.1:0-2691 GCA_039831615.1 Planctomycetaceae bacterium | reverse complement strand
ATCCCCCGGAAAAGTCCACTCAGCTGGAGCGTTCCCGGGTGTGTGAGCGGCTGGGACGCGCTCAGCAGCCGATTCGGAAAGCTCCAACTCTCCCAGTGCCTGGCAGCGTCAATTGATTATGCGACAAATGGGTTTCCGCTGTCGCCGATCATATCAGCCTATTACGACTTCGATCCGAAGGAAGCACCCGGCCTGGCCAGCGTGTACCAACCCAACGGCCGCCGCCCGAAATATGGTGATATCGTTCGAAACCCACTCCTGGCGAAGTCTTACAAAGCAATCGCCGACGGCGGCCCCGCGGCATTCTATGAGGGGGAGATCGCCGCACAGATCGTGGCCAAATCGGCCGAGCTCGGAGGCTTGATGAGCCTCAAAGATCTCAGGGACCACACGGCAACGTGGGTCGATCCGGTAAGCAGCAATTACCGAGGCTGGGACGTCTGGGAGATCCCTCCAAACGGTCAGGGAATTGCGGCTTTGCAGATTCTGAATCTGCTGGAACAGTTTGACGTCGGCAGTCTGGCGCCCAATTCAGCCGAGCACCTGCATCTGTTCATTGAAGCCAAGAAGCTGGCTTTCGAAGACCGAGCTCAGTACTACGCGGATGTTGAGTTCGCCGACGTGCCTGTGGAATGGCTGATCTCCAAAGACTATGCCAGGCAACGAGTGAAGCTGATCAATCCGAAGAGAGCGCGCGGCACAGTGAAGTACGGAGATCCTCAGCTCGACTCGGATACCGTGTACCTCACGGCGGCCGATGGCGATGGCAATATGATTTCTTTCATCCAGAGCAACTACCACGGGTACGGCTCAACCATCTGTCCGGACGGAGTGGGATTCCCGATCCAGAGTCGAGGGCAGGCGTTTTCTCTCGATCCGAAACATCGAAATCGGCTGGAACCTCACAAGCGTCCCTTCCACACCATCATCCCCGCGTTCATGACGCGGGACGGCAGACCGGTGATGTCATTCGGAGTCATGGGGGGTGACTTCCAGCCTCAGGGACATTCACAGGTTGTGATGAACATGATCGACTTCGGAATGTCTCCGCAACAGGCAGGTGACCAACCCCGTGTCTCGCATTCAGGCAGCTCCAGTCCGTGGGGAGCCAAATCAACGGACGGTGGCCAGCTGACACTGGAACACGGCATCGATGACGACGTGAAGCGGCAACTGGCCGAAATGGGACACAGCGTCACATCGGGTGTTGGAGCTCACGGTGGGTACCAGGCAATCTGGCGCCTGGACGATCCGTTGAGATACTTCGGTGGATCCGATCCTCGGAAAGACGGCGCAGCAATTGGCTACTGAGCAGACGACAACCGTGGCAATCCGCCCGAAACGGAGCCACAGTCGACCGGCTTGCAATTGAACCAACCCTACCTGGCTTCAACGCTCAGCTCGCGCGGGGGCCGCCTCGGCTATCCGAATTGGCAGGCCCCGAACGTACCGTCTCTTCGCCATGAATCCAGCCAGTGGTTGAAGACGAAACTGTCGCCGCAACTCGTCAGGCCAGCCTGACGTTTTCCGCACAGGGTCCTTTGGGACCGTTTCCTTCAGTGTACGAGACTTTCTGACCTTCCTGGAGCTCGTCGTACCGTACCCCGTCGAGACTGGACGAGTGGAAGAACATGTCCTTGTCGCTACCCGTGTCGATGAATCCGAATCCCTTGTCCGTCAGTCGCTTGATCGTGCCTTCTGCCATTTCTTCAATTCCTAAGTTGAGTGTTCTGCAGTGTTGCCTGACGTTACCGTGTTCAGGACGCTTCGCTGCAGATCCAAAAGTCTATCGGCTGGAATAGCGACCGGCGAGCGTACAAGCAAGTTTGGGAGCAGATGTTCTCGATCACTCTTTCGGAGTCGTCTGAAGGGTCACCAGGTAGGCGATCAGATCGCGGACGTTATCAACCGTGAGAAGATTGGCCATGCTGGGCATGGTGGAGACCTCGGAAACGACCCGATCATCGATCTGGGCTTTTTCAATCCTGGTCTGATGGCGAGCATCACGGATCACGACTTCGAGCTGATCCTCAGACTGAACGGTCCCCGTGATGACTCTCCCGTCAGCCATGACGAAGACCTGCGTTTCGAATCCTTTGACGATTTTCGCGCTGGGTAACACGATAGATTCCAGCAAATACTGGCGTTTCGTGCGTTTGCCGACATCGCTGAGATCAGGCCCGACACTGCCACCTGTGTCTCCGACTCGATGGCATGTGACGCACTTCTGGACCTTGTGAAACAGCACCCTGCCACGTTCCGCATCGCCACCAACGCTCGCGTCCTGGTACGCCTTCATCGGATTCAAAGCTGCTTCCGCCAGCGCCTCATCGACCTGCATCTCCGTGATCCACGCTCGAATCAGGGCGACACCTTCGTGATCTACGCCCGATCGGCCCAATGGCGGCATCATGACTCCCAACTCGACGGATCCAATGCGATGGACCAAAAAAGATTCATCAGGACGCCCGGGCACGATACTGAAACGCAGACCCTGCGAACCTCGACCAGCGGCAACCGGAGGTTTGTAGACGCCATAGCGAACGGGTTGATCCTGGCCAAATTTCAAATCCAGGCCGGATGTACTCGCCGGCCCATGCGGGTTGTGACAGTGTGAACAGTTCACGTCCAGCCAGCAACGAGCGCGCCGTTCCACCGTGGCCGCCGATGCATCCCGCCAATCGGGAAGAC
>JBDOMX010000615.1:0-11924 GCA_039831615.1 Planctomycetaceae bacterium | reverse complement strand
GAGCAATCTGCGTCCCGGTGTGACCGAAATGATCATCCATTGCGGTTACGCCGATGAGGAATTGCGGGCGATCACGACCAGCGCGGATCGACGAGACGGCGACCGACGAATCTTTTCTTCCGATGCGATGCGAACGCTGTTGACGGATCAGGGGATCAAACTGATTTCATGGAAGCAGCTGCACGAAAAGACGCTGGAGAAGTTCACGCAGCAGTGAGTTTTATGCCGCCGATCGCGGGGTGCGGGGTGCCACTGCTGGCTCGTCCAGCAGTGCCGAGCGGCGGGGTGCCACTGCTGGCTTGCCCAGCAGTGCCGAGCGGCGGGGTGCCACTGCTGGCTTGCCCAGCAGTGCCGCTGTCATTCCAGCAGCTGCCAGTCGACTTTGTGCAGACGAGGGAGGTCTTCGTCCACTTCATCCCGGAGAATGAATCGAGCACTCGACCATTTCCAGTCCACTGATTCCCGGCACAATCCACGTCGGACGGGATTCAGGTGGATGTAATCCATTGCCGCCGAAATCGAGGCCGCTGTGCAGAGGTTGCGATCGTATCCGGGACCTTCCTGCCAGAATCGAAATGTCATGACTCCGGGACGCTGACGCACTGTCAACTGCTGTAACAGGTGAGGATCTGAGGACTCGATCATCCGTTTGATGTGAAACGAAAATGGCCGCTTGATGGCCTTCAGCAGTGCAGAGATGGACGACTGCTGGCTTCTCGGAAGCACCAACAGATGCACGTGCTCCGGCATCCACACAAATGCAATCAAATCGAAGTAATGACGAGCAGTTGCATTCGAGACGGACTCACTGAACATCGTCAACCACCGGTCACGAGTCAGCAATGATCTTCGACGATAACAGGAGAATGTCAGCTCATGCACGCAGAGGTCGTCCTCAAAGTGTCGGACTTTCTTACGATGTTGAGATTGATCGTGCATGCCAATATGGTCTCCTGATCAGCACTGCTGGACAAGCCGGCAGTGGCACCCCGACATCGGCACTGCTGGACAAGCCAGCAGTGGCACACAGCCTGAATTCACGGACGATCGCTGAGCTGCTGACGGAGTCGATAGAGCTCCTGCATCGCTTCCAGTGGGGACATGCTGTCGACCTGCATATTGCGAATCTCTTCCAGTAGCGGATCTTCCGGCAGTTCGAAGAGACTCAACTGGCGAGACTTCTGGCGCTTCGACTGTCGCTGAGGCACACTGGGACGGCCGTCCTGGTTGAGGTGATCGTTCTCCAAAGTTTCAAGAATAGCGGTTGCTCGTTCTGTCACAGACCGTGGAACGCCAGCCAGCTTTGCAACATGGATTCCGTAACTGCGACCCGCAGCTCCCTCCACAATTCGGTGCAGGAAGATGACATCGTCGTTATTCTCCTGAACCGCCACATTCCAGTTCGAAGCATGTTTGAGTGTCTGTGTGAGCACGGTGAGTTCGTGGTAATGAGTGGCGAACATCGTCCGGCACAGGGTCTCGTCGTGCAGGTGTTCGGTGATGCTCCACGCCAGTGAAATTCCATCGTAGGTACTGGTGCCGCGCCCGATTTCATCGAGGATGACCAAACTCCTCGCCGTCGCGCTGTTCAGGATACGGGCGGTCTCCGTCATTTCGACCATGAACGTACTTTGGCCCCGGCCGAGTTCATCGCTGGCACCCACACGCGCGAAGATGCGATCGGCAATGCCGATTCTCGCTTCGCTCGCGGGGACGAATGAACCCATTTGCGCCAACAGAGTGATCAGCGCGGCCTGACGGATGTACGTGCTCTTGCCGGCCATATTGGGGCCGGTGATGATTTGCAGCCGCCCGGTGGATTGCTCTGAGTTGTCTTCCGGGCAGGACACGCCCAGCAGCACGTCGTTTGGGACGAAATCGCCGGTCGGCATCAGACGGTCCAATACCGGATGCCGGCCTTCACGAACGTCGAGCACCGGACCATCGGTCAGTTCCGGCCGACAGTATCCAGCCGTTTCCGCCAAAGTCGCAAGGCTTGAGAGAACATCGACCTCTGCCAGGGCATCGGCCGTTGACAACAGACGAGTTGTGCCTGCGGCAACTTCCTCCTTCAGTTTTCCAAACAGTTCATGTTCCAGTGCCTTGCTTTGTTCTTCTGCCCGAAGAACTTTCTCTTCGTACTTCTTCAGTTCCGGAGTGATGAAACGCTCTTGATTCTTGAGCGTTTGTTTGCGGATGTAGTCGTCCGGAACCTTGTCGAGATGCGTGCCCGTGACTTCCAGGTAGTAGCCGAATACTTTGTTAAATCCGATTTTGAGACTGGGAATCCCGGTGCGTTCGATTTCCTGTGCCTGATAGGCGGCCATCCACTGTTTCCCGCCTTTGGCGAGGTCTCGGAGTTCGTCCAGCGGTCCATGAAAACCCGGTCGAATGACGCCACCGTCTGCGATCCCGGCAGGCGGATCGGCGATCAATGCATCGTCGATGGCCGTTCGGACGTCGGGGCAAAGATCGATACGATTTTCCAATGTCTGCAGACGCGGGGCAGATCGAGCCGCGAGCCGGGCTTTGAGAGTGGGCAGCTGGCCTAAGGTTGCGGCAAGGCTGCCAAGATCTCTCGGACTGCATCGTCCCGTCGCCACGCGCGACGTCAAACGCTGCAGGTCATGAATTTGTCGCAGTGACTTTCGCAGTTCATCTCGCAACGTAAATTCATGGACCAGCTCCTCAACTGCATCCAGACGCTGCGTAATCTGGTTGATGTCTGTGAGTGGGTTGGAAAGCCAGTCCGCCAGCAGGCGGGCTCCCATCGGCGTTTTGGTTTCGTCGATGACGCCCAACAGGCTGTGTTCACGTCGTCCATCGCGCATGGTGCTGGTGAGTTCCAGGCTGCGGCGAGTCGATTCGTCGATGATCATGTAGCGATGCCGACGCCACGTTTTCAAACGAGTGATGTGGTCGAGTGCGGATCGCTGTGTAGCTCGAATGTATTCGAGCAGCGCGCCGGCCGCAGTCACTGCCGGTGAATCTTCATCGACATCGAATCCCTCAAGTGTTTTGGTCCCGAAGTGTTCCCGCAGCAGTCGACGCGTTTCATCGTGGGCAAAACACCATGCCGGGCGTGACGTGAGCACCGGGCCACCGAGGTCCGCGCGCATCACGTGTTGCTGAGTCTCACCGTCATCGTCTTCGGGGACGATGCATTCCGCCGGCTGGATTCGCGCGAGTTCATCCTGCAGGACCGCTGGTTCCACTTCGCTGATCAGAAATCGTCCGGTGGACAGCTCCAGCCAGGCCAGTCCCAGGAGTGTTCCGGACGGAGCGACGCAGGCAATGAAATTGCTTGTGCGTGGATCGAGCAGTTCATCTTCAGTGATGGTGCCAGGGGTCACCACGCGGGTGACTTCGCGGCGGACAAGGCCTATTGCCTTCTTGGGGTCTTCGACCTGATCACAGATCGCAACTCGAAAGCCCGATTGAATCAGCTTCTGCAGATAGTTGTCCAGCTGATGATGCGGGAAACCCGCCATGGCAATGGGGTTGGCGGAGTTCTTGTCCCGGCTGGTGAGCGTGAGTCCCAGAGCTGCCGACGCCACTTCCGCATCGTTGTAGAACAATTCATAGAAGTCGCCCATGCGAAAGAACAGCAGTGTTCCGGGGTTTTCGGCCTTCACTTCCTGATAGCGTTCCATCATGGGGGACAGTTTGGCCATGGCGTCCTGCTAATGACGTTGAGTGAGGCGAGAGATGCGCGTGAAGATGTTAGACCGACTTTTCATCGGGAAACAGCATGCTCACGCTGGTGCGATCGTGAATGGAACGGATGGCCTGAGCAAACACCGGGGCCACGGACAGCACTTCGATCTTGGGGCAGAGTGGTTCCACGACAGCTTCAATGGTGTCCGTCATAAACAGTTTTTCAATCAAACTGTTCTGGATGCGATCGGCGGCACCTTTGGAAAACACTCCATGAGAAACGGCTGCATAAATGCTCCTGGCACCTCGTTCGCGCAGCACCTCCGCCATGCTGCAGAGTGATCCGCCGGTGATCGTGAAGTCGTCAACCAGCAGGACATTCTTCTCGTGGACGTCGCCGATCACTTCCAGAATTTCCGCCTGTTCACTGTGATCCGGTCGAGCTTTATTCCCGATGACCACAGGGACTGACAACAGGTTGGCAAACGCGGCTGCCGACTTGGCGAATCCGACGTCCGGGCTGCAGACAACAAGATCATCAACGCCCATTTGCTGCATGTGATCGCATATCACCGCTCGTGCATAAAGATGGTCGACCGGAACACTGAAGAATCCCTGAATCTGCGGACTGTGCAGGTCCATCGTGAGGACCCGATCGGCCCCGGCGGCTTCCAGGGCATCCGCGCAGACACGGGCTCGAATTGACACGCGAGGTTCGTCTTTCTTGTCGCCCTTGGCATAGCTGAAGTAGGGAATCACCACGGTGATCTGCTGGGCACTGGCGCGCTTCAGTGCGTCGACCCAAAACAGAAGTTCCACAAAGTTGTCGTTCACGGGATGATGCACGCCCTGAACGATAAACGTGTCGCGCCCGCGGACGTTTTCCAGAATGCGAACAAACACATTTCCTTCGCTGAAGACCTGCGACTGGCACGGCGTCAACTGGACCCCCAGTTCATTCGCAATCCTTTGAGCGAACACCGGGTTGCCGGACCCGGCCAGGATGGCCAGATCTCCCTGCGGGGCCTGGAATTGCTGAATTCGTGGACCTGAACGCTGCGGTGGAGGTTCGACATCCTGATTCATATGAGCGGAATTCGTTGAGAATAGATGGATCGGACTGAGTTGAGGTCGGATTACAACGTGCCGTCCAGGCCTCGTTGATAGTATTTGTGAGTGATCTTATCCTGGTTCTCGAGCAGCCAGTCGATCGAAGGTTCGTTGCACATCGCTTTGTGGATCGCCTGCGCCGTCGCTTTACGATGGATTTCGAACAGCGCCTTGTGGTCAAGATTTTTATCTTTGGCGGCGCCTGGATTCAGCCATACCGAACAGACGATGCCCAGATCGTTGGCTTTCTCCTTTGGGATATCTCCCGCCCGGACGGCATCCAGGACACCATTGGCAATGGCCCCCTGAACCGTACCCATCAGGATATTCGTGTAGGCCGTGCTTTTGACAGTGACCTTGCTGACCATCAGTGTCACCGGGCGAACCTGGATATCGGTGTCCAGGATCGCAAATACTTTGGAATGTCCGGCTGCCTGGCTTCCGGTCAATGTCGCAATGGCGGTCCCCACCGGACCATCAAGTTCTCCAATCACAACTTCCGGCTCAGCCGCCGTAAACGGTGGGCCACCGGCCAGCAGGCATTCTCCCGTCCGCATCACGATTCGGTCGCTCATTTCAAGTTTCCTCAACTGGAAAAATGGAAGAAATCGGCGGTCAGACTAACCGACCGTTCCTGATCGAGCCAGGCAGTCGAGGCGGTGAGGTCGGCGTCTCCACATCGCGGGAATACCGGGTTTTTTATTTGGTCAGTCCGAACATTCTGACACAATCCATCCTAGAATTCCGCACTGCCCGGGCATTCGTTTGTCTTCCTGGGAACGACGAATGCACTTCTGTTTTCTCTGCGGCCTTCCGAAGGTTGAATTGTGATGACTGGCCGAATCTGGAACCTGTCTGCCGGTCCGGCTGTGTTGCCGGAATGTGTTCTTGCGGAGGCTCAGGAATCGCTGATGTCACTGGGCGATACGGGAGTCGGCATTTGTGAGCATTCGCACCGCGGAAAAGCATTTGTCGGCGTGGCCGACGAAGCGGAGTCACTGTGTCGGGAACTGGCAGGGATTCCTGACAACTATCGAGTGTTGTTCCTGCAGGGTGGTGCGTCGACTCAGTTTGCCATGATTCCCATGAACTTTCTGACCACGAGTGCCACGGCGGACTACATCGTCACGGGCTCGTGGGCACAGAAGGCCGTGAAGGAAGCGAGGCTGTTCGGCAATGTGCATGTCGCGTCAACGAGTGAAGGGACCAATTTCAATATCATTCCCGGCCGTCATTCATTCAGCGACCAGCCGCGCTATGTTCACTATACGTCGAACAACACCATTTTTGGGACTCAGTTTGCGACCGAACCTGAAGGGTTTGATGGTGATGCCTTTCTGGTCTGCGATGCCAGCAGTGATATGTTCAGCCGCCCGATCGATGTGTCGAAGTACGGCCTGATCTATGCAGGTGCTCAAAAGAATCTGGGACCCAGTGGAGTCGTGCTGGTGATTATTCGCGACGACCTTGTGGAAGCCGGCAATCCTCAGCTGGCGTCCATGCTGCAGTATCGCAACCACGCCAGCGCCGGGTCCATGTACAACACTCCGCCAACATTCGGGATCTACCTGATGATGTTGGTCTTTCGGTGGATTCGAGACAACGGCGGACTGCCAGCCATGGGGACCCGCAACACTGAGAAAGCAGCGCGTCTATACGATGCCATTGATCGCAGCTCGTTGTTTCATGCGACGGCTGACAAGGCTTCCCGTTCGCAGATGAACGTGACGTTCGTGACAGGCAATGCGGACAGGGATGCTCAGTTCATTCAGGAAGCCACAGCAGCCGGTTTCAATGCGATCAAAGGGCATCGCAGTGTTGGGGGAATGCGCGCCAGTATTTACAATGCATTTCCGTCGGCAGGCGTTGATGCGTTGATTCAGTTCATGGAAGAGTTTGAGAATGCCGAGTAAACGCTCCAGTTCACCGGTCGGCCGACCGATCTCAGACGTGGCTCCGTTTTGTTTCCTTCCCGTGCGCTGCGGTGAGCGAATGGCATCCTGTGACTTTCCGATCGTGAGTCAATGACCACAAGCTATCTGGTTTGGAGGCTGGTATGACATTTCGGGATAGCCCTGAAAGCTTTGAGGACCTGGCGGCGTCACGTCGCGGCTGGATCGAGTCTGTCCTGAGACCGTGGTGTCAGCAGGCAAGCCTGAAACAGCTCAGGCAGGCTGACATGGAGTGGCACGAATTTGCCGGGCGCGTTGATGCTCATGCTACGCTGTGGACGTGGGCGTGGGAGCGGTATCCGGCACTCGTTCATGACGATCTGGCGGGCGTGAATGAGACCAATGAAGTTTCGGTCACACTTCAGGACGGAAGAATTGCCACCGGATTTCCGGATGGCCGACAGAGTCTCAAAGGGCAGCTTGTGCTCGCGACGACGGTCGGTCAGGAGGAAGACAGCGGTCCGTTCTCGATTGATGAGATTGTCGACGTACGGTTGGTGTGACAGCACGCTGGCCAATCGGTGTCGCTGCCCAACATGGCGAGAGGCAGACTGTCTCCGCGCGGCCGTGACAGGGATCGAGTCCACGTGCAGCAGTCATGCGCTCCTTGCGAATGGACGCTCCCGGTGAGAACCGCGGGCTACGCATCTTTTTCAGGACGAAAAATGACTGACTGATAAATTCCGAGCCGGTTCAGCCAAAACAGCAGCATGACCCACAACGTCAGCAAGCCGTAACGGGAACTGCGCCAAAAATTGATACTGGAGGCTTCTGCAAAGTATCGCACCGGCACCGGAATATCGGCCAGTCGAAATCCGGCGGCGACCGACTGAGCCAGGAACTCTGTATCAAATACGAAGTCATCCGAGTTGTTGCGCCACGAGATCGATTCCAGGACCTCACGGCGGTAGGCTCGAAACCCACTGTGGAAATCGCCAAGGTTCTGGCCCAGCGAGATGTTTTCGAACATCGTCAGGAAGCGATTGGCCAGGTATTTCCAGATCGGCATCCCGCCGGCCAGCGCTTCGGCTCTGGTACGAATGCGAGATCCCAGAATGATGTCGCAGTTGTTCAGGCGGATGAGTTCTGCCGCGACCGGAATCACTCGACTGTCGTACTGATAGTCGGGGTGAATCATCACCACGATGTCTGCCCCGAGTTCCAGGGCACGCGTATAGCAGGTCTTTTGGTTCCCGCCGTAGCCCGTGTTGGTATCGTGCGCGATCACCGTCAGGCCCAGCGCCCGAGCCAGTTCAACGGTGTTGTCGCTGCTGCAGTCGTCAACCAGAATGATTTCGTCAACGCTGCCTTCCGGAATATCGGCGATCGTACGTTCCAAAGTCGCGGCGGCATTGTAGGCGGGCATCACCGCGATCACTTTAGTGTGCTTGTCATCTTTCATCCGTTCGCCTGCTCATTCGTTTTTGTCACATTCCAGGTCAGACTCGACGGGTCGGCACAGGCAGCGGAGATTTGCTCATCTCGAGGTATGTCGGCGGACTGCATCGAGGACCCGGTCAATTTCGTCAGCTGTATTATAGTGGAGCGCGCTGATTCGCAGTGTCCCGTCTGGCTCCAGCCCGGCAGCTTCGGTGAACGGCTGAGCATAGTGATTTCCTGCCCACACGAAAATGCCCTCATCCGCCAGCCTGCCGGCGATTGTCTTCGGGCTCATGTTCTCGAATGTTACGGAGACTGTTGGTACGCGTTCATTGATGCGCTGTAAATCGGCGATGCCATGAATTTTCAGGCCGCGAATGTCCTGCAGCCCTGACAGCAGTCGTGCCGACAACGTTTGTTCGTACGTGGCAATCCGCTCGAAAGCGGTATCAAGTCGCGCTGATCGGTCGGAAACCGCTGAGTCATCCTCAGATTGTCCCAGCGATGCCAGATATTCCACCGCAGCCGCCGCTCCGGCAATTCCTTCATGACATTGTGTCCCTGTCATCCAGCGAGAGGGCAAAGTGTTGGATGCGGGGCGCAGCTTGCAGGGTTCGTATTGTTCCAGCAATGACCTGCGGCCCCAGAAGACTCCAACGTGTGGACCGAAGAATTTGTAAGCGGAACAAACGAGAAAATCACAGCCCAGTTTGTCGACATTGATTCGGCCATGGGGGGCAAAATGAACGGCATCAACGTACAGGAGGGCATTCACCTGGTGAGCAAGATGGCTGATGTCGGCGACGGGGTTGATCGTACCCGTGGCATTTCCTGCGAGGCCCACGGCAACCAGTCTGGTTTTGGACGACAGCTGATTGCGTAAGCTGTTGAGATCCAGCGTTGCATCGTCATCATGTAGTTCAATGAACCTCACGGTGGTGCCGGCGTCGCGTGCTGCCAGAATCCATGGGGTAAAATTCGCGTCATGGTCACCGCGGCAAACAATGATTTCGTCGTCGTGATCCCATTCTTTCGACAACGCACGGCTGAACTGCAGCGTGATGGTTGTCGTGTTGGCGCCGAAGCAGATTTCGTCCGGATCCGGGGTCCCGACCAGATCAGCCAGCGTCCGATGAGCTGAATCGAGGACCGCGTCGGACTCAAGTGACGTCGCGAACGGTCCACTGCGGTTCGCGTTCGTGTGCAGCAGATACCTGGAGACGGCGTCTGCAACGTTTTGCGGCACCTGACTGCCGGCTGCACCATCCAGAAATACAGCAGGTTTCCCGTTGACAGTCCGTTTGAGGGCAGGAAACTGCCGTCGAATCCGGTCGACGGGCCAGGTGGAGTGTGCGGACATCGAAATCACCCGGCCCCGGCTGACGCGACGAACGACAGCGTGCTACGCTGACTCGTGGCCACGGCGGCAGCGCCAAAGCCCATGATCCATCGCCCCCGCGAGCCAGAACCTGCCACGACTGTTCGAAAACTGTTCTATTCGCTGGCACTTTCTTCCGCGGCCGGAGCAGACGCTCCGGTGGCGACTTCCAGATCCGGGACAGTGATTCCGGTAATCTTAACTCGAGTGTATTTCTGACGATGACCATTGTGCCGACGGCTGTTCTTGCGGCGACGAATTTTCTGGATCTCCAGCTTGGGGCCCTTTTCCTCGTCGTTGACAACTTCCGCAGTGACGGACGCGCCGTCGATCACTGGTTTTCCAATGATGCTTGCTCCGCCGGCATTGGCCAGCAGGACACGTTCAAATTCCAATGCCGCCCCGATTTCTGTACCGGATCTGTAGTCCACTGAAAGCAGATCGCCCTCCTGAACTCGATGTTGACGGCTTCCGTCTTCAATCACGGCAAACATAGCATCACCCTGGTTGTGCGCTGTTCTGAGTGCAACCTCCGCCACCGCCAGAAATGGACAGAGGGACAGAAGTTCTGGCGCAAATTAAGAGAATCGCGGAGTATAGCGTCCGCTCCAGTGAGATCGAGTCGGAAACCCAATTCGACCCCAGGATCCGGCCTGGAATCCTGAAATTGAGTCGGGAGGTGGCTGGATAGCCGGTGGTGCCGCAGCCAGACAACCTGGTTTTGGCCGCAGGCGTGCCGAATTTCAGGGCTCAGAGAACGTGAATTCTCCTGACTGCACGGCTGATTTATGACTTCAGTTCGAACGCCCGGCCGTTGTCGTCATTTACAGGACACTTTCAGATGTTCCGGAGCGACGTCCGCCCGCGACCCGATCAGCACTCTCACGTCACGGTCCTCTTCAATCTCAATCAGTTCTTTGCGTTTGCGGTTGTGGAAATCGTTGGCAACGCGGTCGTGGACTTCAACTGTAATCTCAGCGACGTTGTCCTGGCTGGCTGCCGACATCACCAGGCGCATCACCTCAATCGACATGCTTTCAGCCGTCTTGACCTGTCCGACGCCGCTGCAGCATGGACAATCTTCGTAAACGCTGCGCCTCAGCGACGGCCGAATTCGCTGCCGTGTCATCTCAATCAGACCAAAGGGGCTGATGCGAAGCACTCGAGTGCGAGCACGGTCACGCTGCACCGCCATCCGCATGGCCTGCTCGACTTTGCGGCGGTGACGTTCGTCGCGCATGTCGATGAAATCATTGACAATGACGCCGCCCAGGTCGCGGAGGCGAATCTGGCGGGCGATTTCGTTGGCGGCTCGCATATTCATACGGTACGCAGATGTTTCCGCGTCATCGTCGGCCCGAAAATTCCCGCTGTTCACGTCGATCGCCACGAGGGCTTCCGTTTGGTCGATCACCAGGGAACCGCCACCTTTCATGGGCACGTTCCGGTCCTGAATACTGGCGATTTCGTCTTCGATGCCGTAGCTGTGAAACAACGGTTCTGTGCCGTTAAAACGGCGAATTCGATCCTTGTGCTGCGGCATCACAATTTTCATGAATTCCCGAGCGCGCTCGCAGGCTTCATCCGAATCAATCCACACGTTGTCGATTTCGCCGGTATAGATGTCCCGGATGGTCCGGATCATCATGTCGCTTTCTTCGTAGATCGTCGCCGGCGCTGACGCTTTTCTGAGCCGCTGGACGATTGTCTCCCACAGTCGCAGCAGATAACTCAGGTCGCGTTTCAGATCTTCTTCGTCGCGTTCGATCCCCGCAGTTCTCACGATGAACCCGATGCCCTCTGGTGAGCGCAGATTCTTCATGCTTTGCCGCAGTTCCCGGCGTGTTTTCTCGTCTTCGATCTTCCTGCTGATTCCGACGCGCTGCAGACCAGGCATCAAAACAAGGTAGCGGCCTGGGATCGAGACGTAGGTGGACAGTGTGGGGCCTTTGTTGCCAAGTCCCTCTTTAATCACCTGCACCAGAACTTCGCTGCCACGCTGCAGAATCCGCTGGATAGGCGGCTTATTCCGGGCGTTGCGTTCGTTGAGGTGTTTGGGCGGGCGTTTGCCGTCGCCTGCTTCGTCTTCCACCAGGTGTTTGTAGTACTGGTATTCGATGTCGCTGACGTGCAAAAACCCGTTGCGGCCGACTCCGAAATCAACGAAAGCGGCCTGAATACTGGGCTCAATATTAACCACGCGGCCTTTGTAGACATTGCCCACGTAGTTTTCGGCGCTGCTGCGCTCGACGTACAGTTCTTCGAGCACACCATCTTCAACGATTGCAATCCGGCTTTCTTCCGGTTGCAGGACGTTGATCAACATTTCTTTCTTCATGACGCAGCTTTCGTTCCTGGGAACGAACACCGTTCGTCATCAAAGCAGTCCAGCCATTTCAACAATTCGTTGCACCCACATGCTCCCATTTGCGAACGTGTGTGCTGCC
>JBDOMX010001030.1:0-11925 GCA_039831615.1 Planctomycetaceae bacterium | reverse complement strand
GGCGTAGACGGTGCCGTGCATGCCAAGCATGTGCAGAGACTGTTCGTGGTCACCGGGGAACGCTCCCAGGCCCATGACCGTCATGGCAACCGGGATGCCGGTCCGCAGGGCGAACTCACGGAATTCGTCAGCAGAATCACTCAGGATACAGCCTCCACCGACATAGAAAACCGGCTTTCTGGATCGCTTGATGGCGGCGATGACCTGCGCCACCTGTTCCGGTAACGCCTTGCGAACTTCCGGCCGGTATCCAGGCAGCTTGAATGGCGGATCGAAATCCACGGACTCCAATGGAAGTTCCGTCTGCTGGATGTCCTTAGGGAAATCAATGAGGACCGGTCCCGGCCGGCCGGTTGTGGCAATGTAGAACGCTTCCTTGACGATGCGAGCGACATCATGGACGTCGGTGATCATGTAGGAATGCTTCGTGATGCCCCGACAGACTTCCACCATCGGTGTTTCCTGAAACGCATCCTTACCGATGAATTTCTGCGGAACCTGGCCGGTAATTGAAATCAGGGGCACACTGTCCAGCTTGGCGTCTGCAATTCCGGTCACGAGGTTTGTGGCGCCCGGGCCACTGGTTGCCATGCACACTCCCGCGCGACCCGTGGTGCGCGCGACACCCTGTGCGGCGAAACTCCCGCCCTGTTCATGCCGCGGCAGGATGGTGCGGATTCTGTCACGATACTTTCGCAATGCCTGGTGCAGCGGCATGCTCGCCCCGCCCGGATAGGCAAAACAAAACTCTGCTTTCAGCCGGATCAGCATTTCGACCAGAATCTCGGCACCGCAGATCGTTTCGGTGGATTTCTCAACCATTGACACAGCAAAATCCTTCACATTGGCGTTGCCGGCCGGAGCAGCCAGCGAGTGACCAGTTGGTCGATACAAAACAAGTTTTATGGCTGGACTGCTGCGTTGCGACGAGGCGAACAGCGGGGCGGATGCCGAAGTCTGCGGCCGTTGTCAGCGGCAGCCTGCCGACGATCGTCGATCGACCATCGAATTTTTGATTCTACGGTTCAAAGATAGCCGGTTCGACCCTGGATTCACTCAGATTTCCGTCTGCCGAATGAGAAGTCTGAATTCCGGGCAATCCAGGGCACTTCTGCCGAATTTCAGGAACACGTCTGCGCCTTCCTGCGCCACCAGCCTGAATCGTAAGTCTAACCGCCGAGCCAGGGGGGATTCAGGCCCGCGGCCGGCAGCCGCACGATTTCGATGCCCGTGACTTCGGCATGCTCCAGTATTTCGTCGAGCGCTTCCTGAGACGGTTCGCTGTCGAGATTCAGGACCGCGACTGAATCTCCACCGGCCTTGTTGTTCTGACGACCCAGTGCCATATTCGCGATATTGACGTTGTACCGCCCCAGGATTGTCCCGATGAACCCGATCAACCCCGGCACATCGCGATGACGATAGATCAACAGAACTCCGTCGAGAAACGCTTCCAGCGGGTAGCGCCCCAGCCGAACCAAACGCTGAAACTGGTTCCCGAAAATGGTTCCGGACGCCGAGAACTCCTTTTGATCGGTCTTCAGCCGCACGCTGATCAGTGAAGCAAAGTTTTCACAATCGCCACTGGCTGACTCAGTGATGCTGATTCCACGTTCCTGCGCGACAGATGCGGCATTCACCAGATTGACGCTGGCGTCCAGTGCCCCTTCCAATAATCCCGTCGTAAAGACGCTTTTCAGCAAACGTGTATTCTTGCCCGCAGCTTCGCCCCGGAAGTCAATATCCGCTGAGTGCAGCGCCTGCCCGCGTATCATCTGCGACGACAACAATCCCAGCCGATAGCTCAGGCCAAGGTAGTGCCGCAGATCCTCCATCTCGGCCCCGGAAACGGGAGCCATGTTGATTGCATAACGAATTTCATTGTCGAGCAGAAATCCGGCGATGATCTCGGCAGCTTCCACAGCCACCATTTCCTGTGCTTCATCGGTCGACGCTCCCAGGTGAGGCGTTGACAGGACCTGTGGCAATTCGATCAGTCGGCGGTCCACCGGCGGCTCGCTGGTGAATACGTCGATGGCAGCTCCCGCAATCTGTCCGGATTCGATCGCGTCGGCCAGATCGCCCTCGTCAACAATCCCACCCCGCGCACAATTGATGATTCTTGCCCCTTTGGGCATTGTGGCAAGACGCTTTGCGTTGATCATGCCTCGCGTTTCATCGGTCAGCGGCGTGTGCACAGTCAGGTAATCGGCGCGCCGGACGATCTCATCAATGTCACGGTGCAATTCAATCCCATACTCGCGGGCCCGATCCTCAGACATGAACGGGTCGTAGCCAAGCACATTCATTTCCAGTGCACTGGCGCGCTGAGCGACGCAGATGCCAATCCGGCCAAGTCCGATGACTGCCAGCGTCTTGCCGGACACCTGAGTCCCCTGAAACAATTTGCGGTCCCACTTGCCGGCACGCATGCTGGCCGCAGCAGGGCCGATATTCCGAGATAAAGCCAGCATCATGGCAACGGTGTGTTCGGCGGTACTGGTGGTGTTTCCGGTCGGAGTATTCATCACCAGTATGCCGGCCTTCGTGGCCGCTGCCAGGTCGATGTTGTCGACTCCCACGCCGGCTCGCACGATCACCTTGAGTCGCTGCTGGCCGGCGAGAATCTCTGCCCGCATTTTGGTCTTGCTGCGAACGATGATTCCATCGAAGTTTTGTAGTTCTTTTTGCAGGTCGTCCGGCGTGAGATCCGGCATGCTGACCGTTTCAATGCCGTCGGCCTTCCTGAGGATCTCCATACCGGAGGCGTGGAGTCCGTCGGTAATCAATACACGATTCACAAATGTCGCCTTCAGGACGAGTCCGGGGGTGGAATGAGAAGATCGGGTGAACATACACGAGTCATGGCACGCGGTCGTGGCGACACGGGGCGGATCTCAGATTTCAGATCTCAAATGTCAATTATCAGACGCGGCTCAATCTTCGGCTCGACTGCCGTCGCCGCACATCTTGACGATCCGGGGGTCGAAACGAGCAATCGGCTCCACCAGATCCACCTGTTCTGCCATGACCTGCTCAATGTTTTTGTAGACGCCGGGGACTTCATCCGCCCCCGCGGAGAGCACTCGAATCCCTCGTTTTGCCAGCGTTCCCCGCACGGAGCGAAACGAAAACATGTCTTTTGCCTTCTTACGTGACATGACTCGGCCTGCTCCATGGGCCGCGGACCGCAAACTCGCGGCGTTCCCCAGGCCTCGGACGACAAATGCCGGGTCGGCCATCGATCCGGGAATCACACCCAGCACGCCGGCCCCCGCGGGCGTCGCCCCTTTGCGATGGACAATGAGTTCGCGGTCGGCGTGTGTCTCTTTCCACGCGAAGTTGTGATGATTTTCAACGTCCACGATGACGCGAGCGCCCAGCAGTTTTGTTACCAGCCGGTGAATCACGTCGTGGTTCGCGGATGCGTAGTCGCCCATGAGGTTCATGGCCGCCCAGTACTCCTGCCCCTCTCTGCTGTCCATCTCAAGCCAGGCAAGTCGGCCCAGATGGCCCCATTGCGACGGGAGTTGACGGCGGGCGATTGCCGAGTACGTCGAGCACACGGACGCGCCCGTGCCACGACTTCCGCTGTGACTGAGCAAGGCAACGTGCTGGCCCGGTTCCAGATCCCATTCGGGGACCGGATCGCTGAGCGTCAGGACTCCGAATTCGACGAAATGGTTGCCCGACCCTGACGTGCCCAGCTGGCGGCGCGCTTTGTTTTTGTTTTCTCGTGTGACCCGAGTGACGGTCCAGTCCGCGTCCAGCACCGCGTGATCCTGCGGCGTTTCGTGCACTGATCCCACACCGAATCGCGTCCCGTTTTCAATTGCACTGCGAAAATGATCAAATTGTTTGTCCAGATTCTTCACGGGTACGTCCAGAACGGACAGCTTCATGCGACATGCAATGTCGACTCCAACGGCATACGGGACCACGACGTTGTCGAGTCCCACGACTCCACCGATGGGCAGACCGTAGCCAATGTGGGCATCCGGCATGACGGCAGCCGCGACGGCTCCCGGAATGCTGCACGCGTCGCGCATCTGCCGCAGTGCTCCTTCGTCGATGTTGCTGCCCCATCGGTTGTAGTCAATGGGTTCATGCGTGACCGCTTCCGTCTCAGCCAGCAGATCTTTGGCGAGACTGTCAAACACGTCATCTCCGAGAAACAGCTGAGGATCCAGGGATACCTGGACAATCCGCTGTTTGACCTGGCTGCGCGACAGTTTTTGAGACGCCAGTTGCTGGACAGCAGCAATGGCCGCCTTTGAACAGCGTCGCGGAATTCCCAGCTTTTCCAGCTGGCGAGCATTCATAATACGGATTCCGGCGGTGGCAACTTCCAGTGGGGGGCGTCTTCACTTCTCATTCGCAAGTAGCTGTCGTACCGCCGCTTCGCGATCAGGCCGACTTCCACTGCGTCCTTGACGCCACATTTTTGTTCGTGAATGTGACTGCAGTCCGGAAATCGGCAGTATGGAATAAATGAACGAAACTCAATGAAATAGCCATCGATTTCTTCGAGTCCCAAATCCCACAGCATGAACTGCCGAATGCCTGGTGTGTCGGCAACCCAGCCACCCGACTTGAGTGGCAGCAGGTGGGCTCGCCGGGTGGTGTGTCGTCCCTTATGACTCCAGCCGCTGACTTCTGACGTCTCCAGATTCAGGTTGCTGTCCACGGCGTTCAGGATTGACGACTTGCCGACTCCACTTTGTCCACTGACCGCAGTTTCCCGCCCGGACAGAAGCTGCCGCAGTTCGTCAATACCATGACCGCTGACAACACTGGTCAGGACGATCTGGTAGCCCAAACGGCCATACATGGCAGCCACGGACTGCAGGGAATGCGCGTCAATCAGATCGACCTTGTTGATGCAGATCACTGCCGGGATGTTGTGAGTCTCTGCGTTGACAAGGTAGCGATCGATGAGGTTCGTTTTGAGTTCCGGACTGGCCGCTGACGCCACGACGAGGATCTGATCAATGTTGGCGACCAGAATGTGCTCTTTCCCCTGACTTTGACGAGCCAGCGTTCCATGTCGTGGCTCCACACTTTCAATGACACCCTGGTGCACATCGCCTTCCGGGAGGAACATCACCCGGTCACCAGTGACGACCGCATTGCGGCTGTCGCGTGCCAGAGTCCGCAGTACGCCTCGCAGGGTGCATTCGAACTTTCTGCCATCGCTGTCTGCCTGCACGACGCAGTTGAGTCCCACGAAACTCAGTACCCGTCCGCTCAGGCAGCCACTGAAATCGATTTCACGCGCACGCAGCTCACCGTCTTCGCCCGTAACGATTGTGCGGCGCCGCGTTAAACTGCCCTTGCCACTTAGCCGTTCTGTGCTTTCGGCATCAGCGGCCGATTCAGTGTCGGTCAGCATGTCGTGTGTGAGATTCTGCCGCCGGGCGCGAGTTTGTTTGTTGCGCCTGATATCAACACGGACTTTCCTGCCGGCGGTTTTTTTCTTCCGGCCGCCACCGCTCTTTTTCTTTGCCATGTCGAAGTCTACCACCACACGGGTGTGAAAAAGCAGCAGCACCACGCGTTCTCGTCAGACGACGAACTTCGTTGCATGCGTCGATTCGTCCTTTCTGCAGTTGACCGGTTCTCGTGAACGATCCCGGCTCTTCAGTCGATTTGGTCCGCCGACTCCAGAGTGTCCGTTGAAGCCGCGAACCGGCGCAATACGCTGCTGACGAGCCACGATGGACGACAGCTCTACGGGTTACCGCCGCGCTGACGTCGACGTTTGAATCGGATCGTGCAGCCACGTGCACCCGTCTTTGTCGTTTTCACGGGATTCCCTGCCAGAAGTGCAGCGACAGCACTGTCGACGTAGTTCGTCCTGACTTCGTCGAACCTGGTCGCGTCGTCCAGTGCCCCCTTGTAGACCAGTTGCCGGTCTCGATCAAAAACAAAGAACTCAGGGGTGTAGACAGCTCCCAGTCCACGCGCCACCGATTGATCTGCATCTTTGACGTACGGGAATTCGAACTGCTTTTCCTGCGCGCGGGCTTTCATTTGTGCCAGCGACTCATCCGGACCCGCGTTGCTGTTGACGACCAACAACATCACATCGCCCTCCGGGACGCTGTGTTTCCTGTGCAACGCATTCAACCGATCTTCATAGTCCACAGAGTACGGACATTGATTGCAGGTGAATACAATGATCACAACTTTGGCCGCCGCCAGCTGCTTCGAGTCCCACTCAGTCCCATCGACGGCCATGAGCTTCGAAAGTGGTGGCAGCTTTGACCCGATGGTGAATTCGTCATCGTCGGCCACTCCACGGCAGCTGAAGAAAAACAGTCCCAGGCTGACTGCGATGATGTATCTGGAGGCACACGGATCCGGGAAAACTCGCATGAATCTGAACAACCCTTCTGATTTTCGTGGTCCCTGCCCGAGTCCGACAGTCCCAATGGGCAGGGAGACATGTGACCGCTGAGTCTAACACGCCGAGTGCCATCGTTTAAGAGCAACCGCCGGTCGACCGCGGGCTGCCCCTGCCGGGTGCATCCGTCGATTGGAGGAACATGTGGTGAAGTCAGGCTGCTGTTCCTCGCCCCTTCAGAGGGGACCAGGATGCCCGCAGGGCAGGTGAGCGGCTGGATTTGAATCCGGCGTCAGCCTGCTCATCTGGCCACCTTACTCCCCACCGGGGAGAGAGGGAGCAGTTGTGGCTTGCAGTTTTTGAATCCACCCTCAATGAACGGAGGCACCCGATCCTGGTCGCCTGGCATCGCCGTCAGTGACACCAGTCGCGCCAGCGTGTAGACTGTGACGTCAGGACGATTGTGCAGACGGATTCCATCAAAGGCAAAACAAACCGTGATTTCCCCGGCTTCACCCCCAATCAAATCTGCTGAAACGATCGGTCTCGTCCAGGTACTTGTCAGGTATGGAGCGATTCCTCAAGTGGCGCGATACACCATCGATCCGGATCAGGAAGTGACTGTGGACCGTGGAACGGCTGTGGTGATCTCCACTGATCGCGGTCGTGAACTGGGTGAAGTGCTGGAAGTTGTGCCGGCAGCCTATGCGGCCAGTCATGAATCGGCCGGTGCAATCGAACACGTTGCCACCGCTGACGATCAGGCTCTTCACATGCAGCGCCAGGAGCAGGCTGCAGCTTCGTTCGAGAGTTGGTCCCAGCGGATCCGGGACTGGAAACTTGAGCTGGAGTTGATGGACATCGAGCAAACACTGGACGACGAAAAGCACATCCTCTACGTTCTGAATGATCGCGGTGCAGAAACCACTCGCCTGGCCCTGCTTGCTGCCGCTGCCGGACTGGGGATCGTCAGTGTTCAGCCCATTGCTGCCGACGGGATCGTGGACGGATCCGGCGGCGGATGTGGATCCGGCGGTGGCTGCAGCGATTGATCGCCTGCGAACAGCCGGCCTCCTAACTCTCTTCAAGTGCACTCTTCGCGTGGATGAATGATGACCACCGGATCAGCAACCAAAATCAGCGCTATCACTGACCGCATCGACGGCTCATCAAAAGCACAGAAGGTGTTTGACGTGCTTGAGGACGTGTTACTGCAGGAACACGATTTTCACAGACTGTTTGACGCAAAGCTGATGCGGACCCGGCATGAGCTGGGCCTGCCGATCACGCAGCCAACGTCGCTCGACAACATTCCTGCGGAGCACCAGAGTCAGTTTCGGGAAGCATATGTCGAGGCAGCACGCGAAGTCGGACGCCTGCTGCTCGACAATAACCAGCTCACAGATGCCTGGGCCTACTTTCGGACAATCGGTGAGCCGGAAGCCGTGCGGGCCGAAATTGACAAGGTCAGTATTCCGCAGGATCCCGACGAAGCATTCGATGAGGTCATGAATGTGGCGTTGTACGAAGGTGCCCATATGGTCAAGGGACTGGAGTTCCTGCTGAAGACACACGGGACGTGCAATTCCGTCACGACCCTCAGCCAGCTCCAGCAGCAGATGACGTTTGACGAACGACGTCAGTCGGCTGCCCTGCTGGTCCGGCAGATCTATGACGATCTGCAGCACTCTATTAGATCTGATCTGGAATCCCGGGGCGCGGTCGTCCCGGCAACAGCATCGATCAGGGAACTGATGGAAGGTCAGAGTGCCCTGTTTGGCGACGGCAATTACCATATAGATGTTTCGCACTTGCACTCCATCGTGGGATTTGCCCGCTCCCTGACGAAGGACGACCCGGAGCTTGAGCAGGCCATTGAGCTGTGCGAATACGGTCGTCAATTGTCGGAGCCGCTGCAGTATCCGGGGAACCCTCCGTTTGAACAGTACTACGAAGGGCACCTCCAGTTTCTGAATGCTCTGGCCGGCCGCCATGCTGCGGACGTTCTGGAGTGGTTTGTGCAACGCATGGATGACGAAGAAGAAGAAGCTGGAAAGCGGCTGGTGGCCTTTGTGATTCTGGATCTGGGACAAAGGACCGATCAGGAAGACGGGGCGTTGTCCCGCACAGCTTCGGTGCTGGCGAAAGTCGAAGATCCCGGCGGGTTCTCGTTCACGTCGTTGTGTGTGGAACAAAATCGCCTGGATCTGCTGGAAGAAACAGCAAAGTCCAGCGACGACGTGATTGCGTGGGCAACCGCCCGGCTGTCAACGACCATGGATGGCTGTTAGCTGTCCGCGAACTGCAAATGATCTCAACACGATGCCTGAATTTGCCGTGATCCTGCCGGCGGCAGGGAACAGCAGCCGTCTCCGCGGGTTTGATCGTAAAAAGCCGTTTGTCGATCTGGCGGGTGAGTCGGTCTGGAAACGCACTGTCAACGCTTTTATCGGCCGCAGGGATGTCACTCAGATCCTGCTGGTGCTGGCAGACTCAGATCGCGGCGAATTCCTGAGTCGGTTCAGCAAAGACCTTCATGGCATTGAGTTGGTTGTCGGTGGTGCGTCGCGTGCCGAGAGTGTGTCGAACGGACTCCAGTTACTCCGCGACACGATTGATTTCGTTGCCGTGCATGATGCAGCACGCCCGCTGGTCCGACAGGACGTGATTGATGCTGTTTTCGCCGGAGCACTTGCAACCGGTGCTGCCATACCAGGAGTGCCCATCACAAGTACGGTCAAGCGAATTGATGAGCGTGGTCAGGTTGAGGCGACGATCGACCGGTCAAAACTGAAGCTCGCTCAAACGCCCCAAACGTTTGCTCGTAATGTCCTGCTGGATGCCTACGCGCAGATGCAGGACAGGCTTCACGACTACACGGATGAGGCTGCAATCGTCGAGGCCACCGGATATCCCGTGACGGTCACGGAAGGATCCTGGGACAATATAAAGATCACGACCGCCGAAGATTTTCAATTTGCGGAGATGATCCTGGCGGGACGCGGAGCCTCGTCTCCAGGATGAATTGCCCTGCCAAAACGTATTCCTGCCGCAGATTGCAAACCCACCCCGCGTTCGTGAAGATGTTGGTCAGGATGCGTGAATTCACGGGCCCGGCGTGCGGACGTCGGTTGTGCTGAATCGCTCGAAACCAATCCGCTGACAACGGTTTCCAGCGGGACACGCACCGTGATTGCGGTGGTGCACTGCTCAGTCCGTGAACGCATTCATGTCGCTCGAAAAAGGAACAATCGCGATGATCGGCCACACGGAGGAACTGGCGAAAGCCCCGGCAGCAAACGCACGGCCGTTTGCCCATCTCCACTGCCACACGCACTACAGCCTGCTGGACGGCGTCAATCGCATTCCGATGCTGGTGGAACGTGTCAAAGAACTGGGGATGAACTCCATTGCGATCACCGACCACGGCAACCTCTCCGGCGCGATTGAGTTCCATCGGACGTGCCGTCGCCACGATGTCAATCCGATTATCGGCTATGAAGCCTATGTGGCTCCAGGCCGCCGCACCGATCGCAGTGCGACCCGGCAAAAGGAAGCACAGTCACATTTGACACTGCTGGCAATGAATCGTGACGGGTTTGACAACTTAATCCGGATGGCCTCTGCAGCTTATCTGGAAGGCTTTCACTATAAGCCTCGAATTGACCGTGAACTTCTGGAAGCACACAGTGAAGGCATCATTTGTCTGTCCGGTTGCGCGTCCAGTGAACTGTCGAAACTCCTGCTGGCCGACCGTGAGGATGAAGCAAGACAGCTTGTTGAGTGGTACTCGCGTGTCTTCGGTGATCGTTTCTACATGGAGATCCAGGACGCCGGCTTCGAAATCCAGCGGCAGTGTCTGGAGCCTACGGTCGATCTGGCCAGGCAGATGGGACTGCCACTGGTGGCGACCAACGACGCGCATTACCTCACCCGTGACGATGCAAAAGTCCAGGACGTCATGCTGTGTGTCAATACGCGCCGTACGCGCGATGATCCGAATCGTATGAAGATGGACAACGATGGCCTCTTTGTCTGCAGTCCGGACGAAATGTACAGCACATTTGCGGGACTTGAAGATGCTGTCGCGCGGTCTCAGGAGATTGCCGATCGAGTGGACATTGAGCTGCATGATCGCAAGCTGTATCCGGTCTTTCGTCCACCGGAAAACAAAACCGACGTCGACTACCTGAAAGAACTGTGCCATCAGCGGATGCACGAGCGGTACGGTGACGAACTCACCGAAGCCCACTGGAAACGCCTCGAATATGAATTGTCGGTGATCGAGTCCAAGGGATACGCGAGCTATTTTCTGATCGTGTGGGACTTCGTGGAATTTGCGCGTCGCAATGAAATTCCGTGTGGTGCCCGCGGTTCGGCGTGTGGTGCGATCGTGGCATTCCTGCTGCGTCTGGGAGATGTCTGTCCGCTCAAATATGACCTGCTGTTTGAACGTTTTCTGGACCCCAGCCGTAACGAGCCGCCGGATATCGATATCGATTTCTGTCGTGACCGCCGTCAAATGGTGATTGATTATACGAAAGAAAAATATGGCGAGATGAATGTCGCTCAAATCGGTACGTACGGCACACTCAAAGCGAAGAACGCGATCCGAGACGTTGGACGTGCGCTGAATGTGCCGCTGCCGCGCGTCAACGAACTGGCAAAGATGGTGCCTGATGAACTGAATATCAAGCTCGCTGATGCACTGAAGAAAAGTGCCGATATGCAGGCAGCCTACGATTCCGATCCGGCAGCCCGGGAGCTGCTGGACTACGCCATGGCTGTTGAAGGTCTGGCGCGCAGCTCAGGCACTCACGCAGCCGGCGTCGTGGTGGCCGATGTTCCGCTCAACGAAGTCGTGCCACTGCAAAAAATCACAGGCAAACAGGATATCATTACGCAGTGGGACGGCCCGACGATCGAGGATATCGGGTTGCTGAAAATGGACTTTCTGGGGCTCCGCAACCTGACCATTCTCGACAAAGCCGTTCGAAATGTGCAGAAGTCCCGTCCGGATTTCAGTCTTGAAGATGTTAAGAACAACCTGGCCGATCAAAAGACGTTTGCCCTGCTGCAGCGCGGCGAAACGAAGGGAGTGTTTCAGCTTGAATCCGGAGGAATGCGTGATTTGCTGACTAAGATGAAGCCTGACTGCTTCGAAGACATCATTGCCACGTCGGCCCTGTATCGACCGGGACCCCTGGAAGGAGGGATGGTCCTGGAGTATGTGGAAGTCAAGCACGGACGCAAAGAGCCTCGCGAGGTGCATCCCGTTGTCGACGAGGTCCTGAAAGAAACCTACGGTGTGATGGTTTATCAGGAACAGGTGATGCGGATCCTGAATCGCGTGGGGAATGTGGAGCTGGCAAGTGCCTACAAGTGCATCAAGGCAATCAGCAAGAAGAAACAATCAATCATCGACGGCTTTCACGATGGCTACATCAGCGGAGCGAAAGCGAACAACATTCCGACTCAGCTGGCGGATGAACTGTGGAATCTGATTGTCGCGTTCGCGGGGTATGGGTTCAATAAGTCGCATTCCACCGCCTATGGACTGATCGCCTATGAAACGGCTT